>NZ_JBQHUO010000003.1:0-196854 GCF_052065125.1 Collinsella sp. HCP28S3_G2 | reverse complement strand
TTCCCTGGGGACGTCTGGGGGCGGAAGAAAGCAGATCGATTTGGCTCTCTGAGGGCCACGACGCCCGTCATATCAGCCGGCCATTTTAAAACTATGCCGGTTTACGGGGCTGAATCGCAAATCCCCAACCAAACGCAATTCAAGCAAAATAAAACCGCAGGTAGACGGATCGTCTATTTTCGGAAAAAGCCGGTATGGTCTGCCTGTGCCAATCTAGCCCCGTAAACCGGCATAGTTTTAAAATGGCCGGCTGATATGACGGGCGTCGTGGCCCTCAGAGAGCCAAATCGATCTGCTTTCTTCCGCCCCCAGACGTCCCCAGGGAATCAGTTGACGGCGCTTGCCACGAAACTAGCCCATCTACTACGTTTAGCTTGATACCTCCAACCATACCCGCGTTTTATTAAAAACCTCAGGCTTTCTACCTGCGGTTTTCTTTTTGCGCTGCTCGTTGTGGTTGAGGGTGGTGGCTTAAACGTAGTAGATGGGCGCGTTTCGTGGCGGGTGTGCCGCGTGGATTCCCTCGCGAGGTGAAAATGATCCGTTTTGCTTCGTCCCCGAGGGGTCGGCTGGTGCTAGAGCTCTAGGGTGAGGGTGACGGGGCAGTGGTCGCTGCCAAAGATGTCGCCGCGGATGCCGGTGTCGCGCACGTTGCCGGCGATGGCGTCGCTCACCAGGAAGTAATCGATGCGCCAGCCCGCGTTGTTCTTGCGGGCATTAAAGCGGTAGCTCCACCAGCTGTAGACGCCCTCGACGTCGGGATTTGCCGCGCGCCAGGTATCGGTAAACCCGGCGTCGAGCAGCTCGGTAAACTTGCCGCGCTCCTCGTCCGAAAAGCCTGCGTTGCCGCGGTTGGACTTGGGGTTCTTAAGGTCGATCTCCTCGTGCGCGACGTTAAAGTCGCCGCAGGTCACCACGGGCTTGCCGGTCTCGCGCTCGAGTCCCGCCAAAAAGCCGCGATAGGCATCGTCCCAGGCCATGCGCACATCGATGCGCGCGAGCTCATTTTGGGCGTTGGGCGTATAGACGTCCACAAACCAAAACTTGTCGAACTCGAGCGCGCAGACGCGGCCCTCGGTCGCGGCCTGCGCCACGAGCTCGGCTGCCGCGCCCTCGCCGGCGTAAGGCAGCAGCGCATCGGCGCGCAGCACGCGCAGCGGTTCCTGGCGGCTAAAGACCGCAGTGCCCGAATAGCCTTTACGCTCGGCGTAGCTCCAGGTTTGGTGATAGCCGGGCAGGTCGATATCGGCCTGGCCCTCCTGCAGCTTGGTCTCTTGCAGCGCCAGGATATCGACATTGAGCTCCTGTGCGATCTGGATAAAGCTCGGGTCCTTTTTGAGCACGGCGCGCAGACCGTTGACGTTCCACGAGGCGAAAGTGTAAGTCTGAGGCATGGTGTCCTTTCGACGGGGTTTGCAGGCTTAAGATTAGCGCAAAAGGGGCGGTGGTGGGCTCCGCGCGTGCTGACTCAAAGGCCGCATGCCGGGATGTCGCCCGACGCTGCCCGACCAACAAGGACGGAGGACTTATATGACGCAGGCGATATCGGATCCCAAGCGGGCCTCCGCCGCACTGGCGGAGCTGTTTGGTACTCACAAGCGTGTGGTCTTCTTTGGCGGCGCCGGTGTTTCCACGGCGAGTGGCATTCCCGATTTCCGCAGCGTGGACGGCCTATATCACCAACAGTTTGCCTACCCGCCCGAGACCATGCTCTCGCATAGCTTTTACGAGGCGCATCCGGCCGAGTTCTTCGACTTCTACCGCACCAAGATGATCTCGCTTGGCGCCAAGCCCAACCGCTGCCACACCAAGCTGGCCGAGCTGGAGCGTGCCGGCAAGCTTGGTGCCGTGGTGACGCAAAACATCGACGGCCTGCATCAGATGGCGGGCTCGCAGCGCGTGTTCGAGCTGCACGGATCGGTCCATCGCAACATTTGCCAGTCGTGCGGCGCGGTCTATAGCGCCGAGTGGATTTGCGCCCGCGGGCACGAGGACGCCGCGGGTGTGCCCGTGTGCCCCGCGTGCGGCGGGCGCATTAAGCCCGATGTGGTGCTCTACGAGGAGCCGCTCGACGAGCATGTGCTGACCGACGCCGTTGCCGCCATTGCCGCGGCCGATGCCCTCATTGTGGGCGGGACCTCGCTCGTGGTGTATCCGGCGGCGGGTCTTACGCGATACTTTACCGGCGATACGCTGGCCATATGCAATCTTGCTCCCACCGATCAGGATGCAAATGCCGACCTGCTGATTTCTTGCGACATCGCTGCCGCGTTTGCGTTCTAGCCCGCGTGCGCGGATACAATAGAAAAACTAATTGCAAAGCGACCCCGCCGCCTGCGCCCGAGCGTGGCGGCGCGGGCATTTTAGGAGGATGTTCATGGCGAACGACAGCAAGACATGGCGGTGCGGAAAGTACGAGCTCAGCTTTGACCGTCCGCGCATCATGGGCGTCCTCAACGTGACGCCCGATTCTTTTAGCGACGGCGGTGAGCACTTTGACCAGGATGCCGCTATCGAGTACGGCCTGGCGATGCTCGATGCCGGCGCCGACATCATCGACGTGGGCGGCGAGTCCACGTCGACGTGGCGCCCCGGCTTTACCCCGGTCAATCCCGATGAGGAAGCGCGTCGCGTGCTGCCCGTGGTGCGTGCGCTTGCCAAAGAGGGCGCCATCGTCTCGATCGACACGCGTCATGTGGCGGTTGCCAAGGCAGCCGTGCGCTGCGGTGCCTCGATCGTCAACGACGTGACCGGCTTCACCGACCCCAAGATGGTCGAGTTTGTCGCGACGAGCACCTGCGGCGTCATCGTGATGCACGCCGGCGAGGTCGCCGCGCCCGCTCGCACGCATGCAACGGTGCAGCTCGATACCTCTGCCGCGGCGTTTGTTGCCGAGAAGGCGCGCGAGGCGGCTGCCGAGGCCGCGCGCGAGGCCGAGAAGCCCGCCCGCCGTCGTCGCGGCAAGCTGCTGGGCGAGCCCAAGACGGAGGCCAAACTGCCGGGTGGCGTGGTGCAGCCCTCGCTGCCGTTTGGCGATCCGGAGCCAGCGCCCGGGCCAACGGGCGAGCAGAAGCAGGAGACGCCGGCCGCCGAGCAGGCTGCCCCTGCCGCCGAGGCCGCCGCGACCCCTGAGCCCGCGCCGGAGCCCAGCGATCACTTGGCCGCCATGATGCGCCGCAGCGCCCGCCGCGAGGAGGCTTATGTGCCCACCTCGCAGCTTCGCCGCTTTACCCTGCCCGATTCGGCGCCCATCATGCGCCGCGTCATGGGCTTTCTGTCCGATCAGGCCCGCGCGCTCATCCACGCCGGCGTGTCACGCGACCGTATCTGCATCGATCCGGGTCCGGGTTTTGGCAAGACGGCCAACGAAGACATCGTCATCCAGCGCGAGACCGCCAAGATGGCGTCGCTGGGCTATCCGCTCATGTGCGCCGTGTCGCGCAAGCGCTTTGTGGGCGCCGTCTCGGGCGTGACCGAGGCCGCCGAGCGCGATGCCGCCACATTTGGCGTGTGCCTGGGCGCTATCCAGGCCGGTGCCAACATCGTGCGCGTGCACGATGTCACCGGCTTTGCGCAGTTCCTGAACGGCTACTGGGCTGTTGCCAAGCCGCAGCCGCGTCGCGCGTTTGTGGCCGTGGGCTCCAACCTGGGGCATCGTTGCGACAACATCCGCGCCGCGCGCGACATGATCGCCGAGATTCCGCTCACCTGTGTGTCCAACTGCTCGCGCATCTACGAGAGCGAGCCGGCCTACGAGACGCGCCAGGACGCGTTTGCCAACGCTGTCATCGAGATCAAGACCGAGCTGGCGCCGCTGGTGCTGCTCGACGAGCTTATGAAGATCGAGGCCGAGCTGGGGCGCGACCGATCCAAGAAGGCCAAGGTCAACGGCCCACGCACCATCGACCTGGACCTGCTGTGGATGGATGGCGAGACCCATGGCGGCAAAAAGCTGCGCCTGCCGCATCCGCTCATTGGCGAACGCGACTTTGTGCTGGTGCCGCTCGAGGACCTGATGCACGACCCGGCGCGGTTCTTCCGCTACAACGGTGTAGAGGTCAAGGAGCCCGAGGATCGCGTGGGCCATATCGTGGGCGAATTGGGGCGTATGTAGATGATTGAGATGAATGCTGTTGCCGCCGGTACCGAGCTCGACGCGGCACGTGACGCGGGTCGCGAGGGTGTGCCCGCGGGCTGGTGCGCTTGGAGCGTGGGCGAGGCGTCGTTGACGTTTTCGCTGGTCGTGCGCCCGGATGTGAATATGCACGCCTTCCATGGCCTGCCGTTTGTGGCGGCGATGGGCATGATGGACGCGCTCGCGGGAACGGCATCGACGCCGGGGCTGGGTCTTGCCGGTAAGGTGGGCATTCAGTGGCCGAGCGATATCGTGTACGGCGCGCCCGCGTTTGAGACGTCGTTTGCACGCGTCACCGTCAACGGCGGTGCCGGTGCCGCGGGCATGTTCGGTGCCGTGACGGTGGATATTGAGCGCGCTGCGCTGGGCGAACTTGGCGTGGATGTGGCCGATGAAGCGCTGGTCGAAGCGCTGACTACCGCCGTGCTGGCCCGCGTGTACGCCTGGGCGGTTGTCGCCAACACACCGCAGGGCGCCGCCGGCCCGCTGGCTCCCGTGCTGGGCGAGTACTTCGACATGGTGCCGCTGCTGGGCCGCCAGGTTGCGGCGGTGTCGCCCAACGGCTTGCCGCTTGCGGTCGGTGTGTTTGCGGGCCTGGACATCTGGGGTCGCGCGACCATCAAGACCGATGCCGGCGAGCAGGAGTTTCCGCCCGAGGCCGTACGGATTCGCGGACTGTAACGCGAGATGTTCGCGCTCAAAGATAACGATGACTACAAGACCCTCCTCGGCCTCTGAACTGGCTCCCATTTCTTGGACACGAGAAATGGGAGGCGGTTCAACCGGGGAGGGTCTTTGCGCGACTACAGGGTGGCATCGCGGCCCTATTCCTCAAAACTGAAAATTTTTCGTTTTTGAGGAATAGGATTAAGGCAGCTCGGCCTTTCGCGAGGTATATTCGCTATAGAGCCTATTCCTCAAAACTGAAAATTTTTCGTTTTTGAGGAATAGCGATAAAAGACCGCGAGGAGGCCCGATGAAACTCGTCAATAGAGCGTCATATATGGACACGTTGACGAGTCTTATTGGTGCGCCGGATATCAAGGTCATCACGGGCATCCGCCGCAGCGGTAAATCAAAATTGCTCGAGGCCCTCCGCGATTATGTGGAGGCAAATCTGCCTAATTCGAATGTCATCCATATCAATTACAACCTCGATGAGTTTGAGAACCTGCTCGAGTATCACGCGTTGCTCGCTTATGTAAAAGATCATCGGGTGCCCGGCAAACAAAACTTTCTGCTTATCGATGAGGTTCAGATGTGCGACGGTTTTGAGCGTGCGATCAACAGCCTCCACGCATCCGAGCAGTATGACATCTTCATCACCGGATCGAATGCCTTTTTGCTGTCGAGCGATCTGTCGACGCTCATTACGGGGCGCACGTTCGAGATCGAGGTTTTCCCATTCTCGTTTGAGGAGTATCGTCTCTATGGCGACGAGGGCGAGGTCGACCGTGACTTCGATGAGTACGCGAGAACCGGCGGTATGTCCGGCTCTTACCCTTATCCACTGCAGGAGCAGCGCTATCAATATCTCTCCAACGTCTTTAAGACGCTCATTGTGAGAGATATCGTGCAGCGGCATAACGTGAGAAACGAATCGGCGCTGCTGCGCATTGCCGATTACATGATGGACAACGTTTCCAACATTACGTCGGCACGCAACATTACCGATGCATTAAATGCGGATGGGCTAAAGATTACGAACAAGACGGTCGGTGCGTACATGGGGTACCTGTGCGATGCGTTTGCCTTCTATAAAGTTCGTCGATATGACATTCGCGGCAAGAAATACCTTAAGAGCGGCGAGAAGTATTACCTGGCAGACCACGCGTTCAAATACGCGCTGCTCGGTACACGTGATATGGATTGGGGGCGCGTATACGAGAACATAGTGGCAATCGAGCTGCTGCGCCGCGGATACGAGGTATACGTCGGCGTGCTCTATAAAAAGGAAATAGACTTTGTAGCAATCAAGCGAAGCGAGAAGCTCTACATTCAGGTGAGCGACGACATCAGCTCGGATAAGACATTTGAACGCGAGATTTCGCCACTGCTGAGCATTGGCGATGCGTATCCCAAGATGATTCTCGCCCGCACGCATCACGAGGCCACGGATCGCGACGGAGTGCAGATCGTGGACCTGGCGAGGTGGCTGTGCGGCGAGGCTTAGCGTGCTTCGAGCCTATTCCTCAAAACTGAAAATTATTCGTTTTTGAGGAACAGGCTCGATGCGTTGCCTAGTTCGCCGCTCGCGCTCGTGCTCGACTTAAGCTCCTGCCCTATCCCAGCTCCTGCATGCGGCGGTAGATTTCGCAGATACCCTTAATGGTGAGCTGTCCATCGACCACGTCGAAGGCATCGGTCGAATCGGCGACGATGCCGGCGAGGCCTCCCGTGGCGATAACGGTGGCATCCTCGCGGCCCAGCTCGCGCTTCATGCGCGCGACCAGGCCTTCGGCCATAGCGGCGGTGCCCACCACGGCGCCGACCTTGATGCACTCCTCGGTATCGCGGCCGATGGCGTGCTCGGGCGCCTCGAGCGGCACGCTGGCGAGCTTGGCGGCGCGGGCGGCAAGTGCATCCATGGAGATGCGGATGCCCGGCGCGATCGCTCCGCCAATGTAATAGCCGTCCTCATCGATGACGTCGATATTGGTTGCGGTGCCAAAGTCCACCACGATTGCCGGCGCGCCGTAGAAAGTCTCAGCCGCAACGGCGTTGGCGACGCGATCGGCACCTACGGCCTGGGGACGCGCCGCGCGCAGCTTGGTCACGGCGGCCGTCTGCGGCCCAATGACGATGGCGTCTGCGGCAATGCGGTCGGCCACGGCATGCCATTCGCGCGAGAGCTGCGGCACCACGCCCGCAAAGGCGATAGCGTCGACCGCGTCGAGCGAAAGGCCGTACATCTTAAAAAAACCCATCAGGCGCACATGGATCTCATCTGCGGTATAGGAGCGGTCGGTGGGCATGCGCCACGACTGCACCAGCTCGTCTCCGTCAAACAGGCCCATGGCCGTCTGCGTGTTTCCCATATCGATAGCGAGCAGCATGTCTACTCCCGGTTTCGGCATAAAAGGACGCGCACCATTGTATACGTGCTGTCGACGGCGCTCGGCTGCGATTCGTTTACGGTGATATGGGCTGAGGGGTTTTAAATATGAAGGAATTATGCTTTACGAGAATTTCCTTGCCGTTCACCGAACTCCAGAGTAATATTCTTTCTTGCGCACATGAGGCGCCCAGACATTGCGGGGTGGAGCAGTCTGGTAGCTCGCCGGGCTCATAACCCGGAGGTCGTAGGTTCAAATCCTGCCCCCGCGACCAAGACTTTTAGCAGCTCAGAGGCATTGTTCCTCTGGGCTGTTTTCTTTTAAACAAAGGATACGGTCAAGACTTCCGAGCGGAATATGAGCAGATTGCAACGACCGCCAAGGCAAAATGGATGCCAATAAAACTAAAACCAGCTAAAAAGAGGTGAAGAACCCGTAGAATCTTCCTCAGTGGAAAAGGCTATCGAGTGAGGGTCCGTATGCCGGGAAAGAAAGCCGACGCAGAAGCTTTTGCAAGCAGGTGGGCGAACAAGGGAAATGAGAACCAGGACACGCAGCGGTTCTGGATCGATTTCTACCAAAGTGTTCTCGGCGTCGAGGATGCCGTTTCGCGGCTTGAGTTTGAGAAACCCGTCTCGACGGATGCGAGCGCGCACGAGGGCTACATCGATGTCTTCATACCGTCGGCTAAAACCCTTGTCGAACAGAAGTCGCTTGGAATCGATCTCGCCAAGGAGGAGACGCGCCAGGGCCGCAAGGTGACGCCCGCGAAGCAAGGAAACGCCTACGCCCAGGGTATGCCCCTTTCCCAACAGCCGCGCTACATCATTGCTTGCAATTTTGCCGAGTTTTGGGTCTTCGACCGCGAGCGGGATTCGCTATGTCGGGAGCCGCTTTTCAAGTTGCCGCTCGCCGAGCTCCCCAAGAACCTCGCGGCCATCCAGTTTCTCAAGGGTGGGGCGGAGGCTCCGGCCACAATCTCCCGCGCCGTTTCCGTCGAGGCTGGCAAGATCATGTCGAAACTTCATGACCAGGTCGCCGAGGCGTTCGATGACCCCGACACGCCCGAGAATCACCATGCGCTTTCCGTGCTCATGACGCGCCTCATGTTCCTCATGTTCTGCGAGGACTCGGGACTCATGGCTCCTAACGCCTTCCGCGACTACGTCTCGCACTTCCAGGCGGGTGATCTCAGGCGAGGCCTCAAGGATCTGTTCGTCTGGCTCGACACCAAGGATGAGGACCGCGACAAGTACGCCGAGCCCTGGCTGAAGAAGCTGCCCTACATGAACGGCGGCCTCTTCCGCGAGAAGACGGAGATTCCGCCCCTGTCCGAGAACTTCCGCCATACGCTCATCGTCGAGGGGTGCCAGGAGTTCGATTGGACGGGCGTGAGCCCCACGGTCTTCGGCTCCATCTTCGAGGGGGCGCTGTCGCACGACCACCGCCGAGCAAACGGTCAGCACTTCACGAGCCCGGAGAATATCCACAAGGTCATAGACCCGCTCTTCCTCGACGGCCTCAAAGCCGAATTTGAGGAGGCCTGCGCCAAGCCCGTTGCGGGCGGCGCGAGAACTCGCGCCCTCAAGGATTTGCATGAGAAGATTGGTGACATCTCCATCCTCGACCCGGCCGCCGGATCGGGCAACTTCCTGACGGAGAGCTACTTGTGCCTGAGGCGACTGGAGAATCGCATCCTTTTCGAGCTCCAAGGCGATCAAACGTCGTTCAGTTTTGAGGATTCCGGCGATCGCGACGTGCTGGTAAACCTAAAAAACTTCCATGGTATTGAGCTGGAGGACTTCGCTTGCTGCGTTGCCCGCACGGCGCTCTGGATTGCTGAGAAGCAGGCGGATGCCGATACGGCAAAGGTGACGCAGCGCGTCTATCAGGAACTTCCGCTCACGGACTACGAAGGTATTGTCAACGCGAACGCCCTGCGGATTGACTGGAATGATGTAGTGCCCGCCAGAGAGATCGATTACGTTTTGGGGAACCCGCCGTTTATTGGCCATCAGTGGCGAAGCGAATCCCAACAGGAGGACATGACGGTCGTTTTTGCCTCGACGAATGTCAAGAAGTACGGCAAATTAGACTATGTCTGCGCCTGGTATGAACGCGCTGCCGAATTTATTCACGGCACCAAGGCCGTCGCAGCATTTGTTTCAACTAACTCTGTTTGTCAGGGGGAGTCCGTTCCGATTCTTTGGAAAAACCTGTTCGCTAGAGGTATAGAGATCGTCTTCGCGCACCGTACTTTTATCTGGGGATCGGAGGCGGCGGACCTCGCACATGTCCATTGCATTATTGTCGGCTTTGCTTCTAATGTTGCCAGAGGGGTTGCAAAGAAAATTTATACGGATGACAACGTCGAAATTGCTTCAAATATAAATGGCTATCTCGTTGACGGCCCATCCATAGCTGTCGAGTCGCGAAGAGCGTCCGTAAATTATGGTGCCCCGGCCATGACCAAGGGGAGTCAGCCAACGGATGGCGGTAATCTCATTTTTAGCCATGAGGAAGGCGAGGCTTTTAAGCAGAAATATCCTGAGCTAGAGGATCTCGTCAGACCGTTTATGGGCGCAAGGGAATTCTTGCGGGGGGAACCCAGGGCCTGTTTTTACCTGAAGGGCGCTAATCCTGGCAGGATCAAAAAGAACGTTGAAATAATGTCCAGGCTCCACAAGGTAAAAGAGGCCAGGATGTCCAGTCCGACTCGGTCAGTTAGGGAATATGCCGATAGGCCGATGGAGTTTACTCAGGACAGACAGCCGAATAGCAATTTTCTTGTCCTACCGAAGACTACTTCTGGCCGAAGGAGGTATGTTCCCATCGGGTTCATGTCTCCTGACGTTGTGGTCAGCGATAAGTTGCACATTATTCCTGATGCTACGCTGTTCCTATTCGGTCTGCTTCAATCGAATTTCCACCAATGCTGGATACGCGCCGTGTCTGGACGCTTAAAATCGGACTATGAATATGCGCCAGCCGTGTACAACAGCTTCGTTTTCCCTTCTACCACTAACGAAATGGTTGAAGAAATTACTCGGTGCGCCCAACTTGTGCTGGACGCCCGGGCTTTATACGGCGGCTCGTCGTTAGCGGATTTATACGATCCCGATAGCGAATTTCTATTTCCAGACCTTATGAGAGCCCATGCTAGGCTCGATGCCGCCGTTGAATCGGCATATGGCGTCGACTTCGATGGCGACGAAAACAAGATCGTCTCCCATCTATTTAATCTCTATGCCGAAAAGGTCGGTGAGTAGCGTGAAGGGAAGTGCCGTAAGGCCAAAAGAGGGGGCGGAGCTATCCGAGTCCGATTCTGTGAAAGAAGGTATTGGGGGCCTAAAGGCCGAGGCTGATCGGCAGGAGGAAGAAGCCCAGAGATACGCCATTGCCTTCCTCAAGAAGGTGATGAGGCTGAAGGGCGTGGCGATTGAGCGCGGCCATTTTCTCCGTTCTGAGTTCAGGAAACGAGGCGTCTCGGACGAGCGAGTGGAGCTCGCGATTTCAATGAGCCCGGCTGCCGCCGGGGTGGATTCCGGCCTTGTCGACTCCATCGCCATGGACGTTATTGATTTCGAGGCGAAGAAATCGACCGTCCTTTCGTTTTCCGCGGGATTGCCCGGAGGGCTCGCGATGCTCGGAACGATCCCAGCGGACGTGACGCAGTACTATGTCCACGCCTTTCGAATCATGCAGAAACTGGCGTATCTCTACGGCTGGCAGTCCTTCATCGACGATTGCGACGAGATGGACGATGAGACCTTGGCGGCTTTTGCCCTTCTCCTGGCTGTGATGGTTGGAGTGAGCGGGGCCAACTCCGCGTTGACGGCGTTTTCCAAAACGGTTCAGTCGAATATCGCCAAGAAGGTCGCCAGCAAGGCGCTTACGCAGACGAGCTACTACCCGATCATCAAAAAGGTTCTTGCCGGAATCGGCGTCAAGATCACCAAAAGCAGTTTCGGCGACGCGGTGAGCAAAGTCGTTCCGGTCGTCGGCGGCTTCATCTCGGGCGGCCTCACGTTCGTTAGCCTCAAAGGCGGGTCCAGGAGACTTGCGGGGGAGCTCAGGTTGTTGCTACAGGCGGCAGGCCCCGCAACTGCGGAACGGTCGGGCCCCGTTGGGCTATAAGCCGATTCGGTAAACTAGAACAAAAAGAGGAGCCAGATATGGCAGTTAACTTGAAGACTGCGAAAGGCACGCATCGGGCGAAAGGGTGACGGATGAAGACTTATAACCTGGACACCATCAAGAAGGTCCCCTTGCGCGAGGTGTGGCCGCATGAGGCCCACGACTTCACCAAGTGGCTGGCCGAGGAGCAGAACCTCGCAACCCTCGGGATGGCGGTCGGAATCGAGCTCGAGCTCATAGAGACTGAGTCCTCGGTCGGATCGTTCAACGTGGACATCTACGCACAGGAGTCCGGTACGGGCCGCAAGGTGATCATCGAGAACCAGCTCGAGGACACCAACCACGACCACCTCGGCAAGGTGATCACGTACGCCGCCGGCAAGGGCGCAGAGGTCGTCATCTGGGTCGTGGCGCGCGCCCGCGACGAGCACCGCCAGGCCATCGAGTGGCTCAACCAGCACACCGACAGCGACTTCGGGTTCTTCCTGGTCGAGGTCGAGCTCTGGAAGATCGGGGACTCCCTGCCCGCCCCGCGCTTCGGCGTGGTCGAGCAGCCGAACGAGTGGACCAAGGCCGTGAAGCTCTCCGAAGGGCTCAGCGAAACCGAAAAGGTCAAGCTGGCGTACTGGACGGCGTACCGCGAGGTGGCGGGCGGCCATCCGGAGTTCCTCAAGGAGTTCAGCCCGCAGAAGCCCAGCAAGGACCATTGGTCGACGCTTCGCCTGGGGGTCTCGGCATACCATCTCGCCCTGCTCATCGATACGCACAAGGGCCGCACGGGTATCGAGCTGTACGTGGACGACGACAAGGAGATCGGGCACCGCGCCATCGCCAACAGCGGAATCTTCGAGGAGCGCCTCGGGCTGACGGCGGCACCCTTCGATGCGAAAAAGGCCTCGGGACTGCGCTTCTACAAGGCGGGCCACCCCATCAAGGGCCACCAGGACGCATGGCCGGGGTACATCGAGGAACAGCTCGGATGGGCCCTCGAGATGAAAAAAATAATCGCGGAGATCGGACTTTAAAAGCGCTTCGGCAATTACTGGGCTTATTGGACACACTTTTTGTCCTATAAGCCGACTGTTTTCTGACTACAAAATGCGGGGATGTCATCGAAAACAACGCTTGCGGTATCCAGATTCTGGTGGGGATAGATATCGCGAGCAAGGATTCCGATGCTAGACGATGCGCCCGGTAAGGTGCCCGGACGCATCGCGGTCGGTCTGTTGGGGGCCGTGCATCTGACGGTAAGATCTATCACGATGTTACAGGGCATGCCATCTTGCGGTCTTTCCCGTTCCGTCGCTATCGATGGTCTTGTCCACCTTCTTCATTTTCGCTAGAAGGTTCGATACCTTCTTGGCCTTTTGCGCGTCGGTAAGGCCCGAGGGGAGAAGATCGTTGATGAGGGCGGTGATTTTCGCACGTGGTGCGGGCCCCGTTTCTGAGAGCATCTGAATGACAAGCGCCTTGCAGGCCTCTTCATTGAGGCCTTTGCTGCGCGTGTAAGACACCTCCTGTCCCGTCTTCGAGGCAAGGGCGTTCGTGATGGAGATATGGGGGTACCTGCCTTCGATAAGCTTGAGTCGATGCAGCTCTGAGGCCTCCTCGTTCGTGATTTCCTCGCCTTTTTGAACCTTGTCCAAAAGGTAGACGACGTCCATCGGAAGGTCCGGCTTAGCATAGAGTAGCCTGCTGTAGCTCTCATTGATGGTCTTACCGTAGACACTTACGCGCACGCGGGTTGGATCCGAAAGGTCGTAGGTGGGTAGGGGGAAGTATCGCTTTCTCTGCATCTGGAATACTTTGGGGATTCCCATGGCGATGGTGTCGATCATGTCCATCTGCACCATCGCCTCGGAAAGGAAGGGGTTGCGGTAGTAGCTTGGCTTAAAACCCGGCCGCATCGCATTTTCGATTGTCTCCGGAATGAAGGACCCTTCGTTTAGGAAAACGAGGTGATCCTCGAATTCCTCGACGTTGATTCGCCCCTGCATGGAATAGTCTTGATGGGCGATACAGTTGTTCAGGAGCTCTCTGATGATCTCGGGTTCGTACTGGTCAGCCTCAAAGGGAAACAGACTCGCGCCATTTGCGTTGAACCGGTACTTCTCGTTGCGGATTTTCCCGAGTACCTGGTCAATCGCGAGAAGGAAGGGTGGTTTGAAGTGCTCGTAAGAGGTTACCGATCCATTGGAGGCATAGAGAGTCCAGGTGATGCGCGGGCTCATCCCATCGAGCAAGCGGGTGGATTCCGGCCTTCCGAGCAGGATGAGTGTCGTCGGGGTGATCTTGCCGTTTCTGGTTAGGTTTGCCATGTCGAGAATCGTGCGGTCATCCATGTCCGCGAACGCCCCGGAATGCCGTCGGTGCTTGGAGAGAAAGAGCCCCACCGCTTTCTTCACGGCTTCGGGGTCGAGGTCCTCGAAGGTTGCTTCTTCGATTTCGAGGGCACTCCAGTCCGGCCTCCGCATTTGGCGTATCTGCTCGTACTTATCGATGGGGAGTGGCCCGAGTGATTCGCCCTCGCGCGCCCATGCCGCATTGTTGAACGCCGTTGGCATGCCCGGCGTTGCGGCGGGGATTTGAAACGCGAGGACGCGTTTGCCGTCAATCCTGAGTTCATGGATCTCTCTCAGGGTGAGGTGGTTGTTCGCGCGGTCCGCAATCTCCTTTTTAAGGGATCTAAGGTTGGCCGGATTTCCTTCTCGGTAAGCGGTTCCGCATGCGACCTTGTCGTTGTCCATACCGAAGATGAGCCAGGCGTCTTGTTTCCCGCGCAGGACCGCTTCGTTACTCAGGGCGGAGAAGTACTTCCCGAGGTTCTTGAAACTGAAGTCGTTTTTCGCTTCCTTGAGCTCGATAACCTCGCTCTCGTAGGGCTTCTCGATACGGGCGATGAGTTCAAGGACGTCGTGATCGCTGTAGTACAAGATCGCTCCTAACGGTCTCGTGGCTGGTATTTAGTCGTAAGATACGACTAAATACCGAAATCAAAGTCATTTTAGTCCAATCTAACGACTAGAAATAAAGATGTTGGACTGTTTATAGGACTAAACACTGTGGAAGGCCCGGCTTTAGTCCAATCGCTGTTTGACGGCCCGCCATATCCGTAACCCGGAGGTCGTAGGTTCAAATCCTGCCCCCGCGACCAAGAACTTGCAGCTCGTCGGCCTAGCCGACGAGCTTTTTTGTTATTCCGGGATCGTGTTTTCGGTACGGTCCGCAGCTTCTCAAACAATATCTTGATCTGTAACAGATGGACCCGATTTGGACGTCTGGCCGTTACAAATCGAGACAAACCAGCACGCCAGCCTCCGTTTGTCTAAATCTGTAACACGAGGAGCGATTTTTGTCGTCTAATTGTTACAGATCAAGATTATTCGGAAGCCCGGTTTGGTTTGTCTCGATCTGTAACGCCTAGGGCCGGTTTTGGTCGATAGATGTTACAGATCGAGACGTTTTGTTGGGATGGTTTCTATTGTCTTGATCTGTAACAGGTAGGGGTCAAAAGTGGGTCTAGCTGTTACAGATTTAGATTGTTGAGGATGGGTCGAGAGGAATATCTCGATCTGTAACAGTAAGACCCGGTTTTGCTGGGTAGCTGTTACAGATTGAGACAAACCGGCAGCCGGTCCCGCCCCATCCGCCTGCCGCCACCTGATATTCGCCGATTTTCGTTGTGCCGCTGTACCCCCATGCCATATCCTCTAAACAACTACGCGGCACCATCGCCGCCGCGTCTACAAGAGAGGAATGTCCATGACCGCACCTGCGTCCAAGCTGCTCCAGCCCATTACGGTTGGCCCCCTTGAGCTCAAGAACCGCATTATGTTCCCGCCGCTGACCACCGGCTATGAGGAGCGCGACGGTTCCATCGGCGAGCGCAGCCTGGCTTTTTACGAGCGTCTGGCCCGTGGCGGCGTGGGCTACATCGTCATCGGCGACGTCGCTCCCGTCATGACCGCAAGCCCCACGCCCAAGCTGGCAACCGACGCCCAGATCCCCACGTTTAAGGCACTGGCCGACGCCGTCCACAAACACGGTGCCAAGGTCGCGCTGCAGCTGTTCCACCCCGAGTACGATGTGCCCGGTGTCGGCCGCATGGTCATGGGCTCCATGGCTGCGGCCAAAGCCGCGCAGGAGGCCAAGGCCGCCGGCGACGAGGAGACCTTTGCCGCCAAGATGGCCGAGTCCAACGAGATCCGCAAGCAGGCATATGCCAAGCTGCACCACGACATGCAGCACTTTGTGAACGAGGCGAGCGTAGAGCAGCTCACCCAGATCAAGGAGGCCATCGCTGCCTCGGCCGCTCGCGCGCAGCAGGCCGGCATCGACGCCATCGAGGTCCACGGCGACCGCCTGGTGGGTTCGCTGTGCTCCGCGATCCTCAACAAGCGCACCGACGAGTACGGTGGCTCGTTTGAGAACCGCGTTCGCTACGCGCTGGAGGTCGTCGCTGCCATCAAGGAAGCCGCGCCGCAGCTGATGGTGGAGTATAAGCTCCCCGTGATCATGGAGAACCCCGACGGCACGCTGCGTGGCAAGGGCGGCCTGCAGCCCGACGAGGCCTGCGAGTTCGCCAAGCTGCTCGAGGGCGCGGGCATCGATATGATCCAGGTTGCACAAGCCAACCACACCGGCAATATGGGCGACACCATTCCGTCCATGGGCGCCATGCCCTACAACTGGACGCTGCCCGTGGCCGAGCGCGTCAAGGCCCTGGTCTCCGTGCCGGTGGCAACTGTGGGCCGTGTTGTCTCGGTCGAGGCTGGCGAGAAGATCCTGGAAGACGGCGCGGCCGATATCATCGCCTATGGCCGCTCGCTCATGTGCGACCCCGACATTGCGCTGAAGGCCGCCACGGGCGAGCCCATCCGCGAGTGCCTCAACTGCAACAAGGGCTGCGTCGATGCGATTCAAAACCGCAAGTACATCTCGTGTGTGCTCAATGCCGAGAACGGCGACGAGGCTACCATCGCCATTAAGCCGGGCGAGGGCGACAAGAAGATCGCCGTTGTGGGCGGCGGTATTGCCGGTCTGGAGGCCGCGCGCGTGGCGGCCAAGCGCGGCTACGACGTGACCGTCTACGAGGCGAGCGATCATCTGGG
This sequence comes from Collinsella sp. HCP28S3_G2, assembly GCF_052065125.1. NCBI lineage: Bacteria > Bacillati > Actinomycetota > Coriobacteriia > Coriobacteriales > Coriobacteriaceae > Collinsella > Collinsella sp. HCP28S3_G2. The sequence goes on along the minus strand of NZ_JBQHUO010000003.1, from coordinate 180,415 downwards.
CGGCCAGATTGTGCTGGCGGCCGCGCCTCCGCGCAAGGACGAGATCATGCGCTCGGTCGAGTATTACGAGAAGATTCTGCCCGGCCTGGGCGTGAAGGTTGAGCTCAACCATGCCGCTACCACTGAGGACCTCAACGCCGCCGACGCCGCGATTGTGGCTGTGGGCGCGCACGACGTGGTCATTCCTGTTCCGGGTGCCGATTCTAAGAAGGTCGTCTCGAGCTGGGACGTGCTGGCCGGCAAGGTGGAGCTTACGGGCCGCGTCGCCGTCATTGGCGGTGGCCTGGTGGGCACCGAGACTGCCGAGTACCTGCTGCAGCACGGCTGCGAAGTGGCGATCGTGGAGATGCTCGACAAGATTGCCGCGGGCGAGTCCGAGACCATTCTGCCGCTGATTATGAGCGACTTTGCAGAGCACAACGTGGAGCAGCATGTTAAGACCCGTCTGACCGCCATTACCGACGAGGGCGTGGAGGCCATTCGCACTGCCGATGACGGCGCCGAGGAGCCGGTGAAGATCGCCTGCGATTACGTGGTGATGGCCGTCGGTTCCAAGGCCAACGCGTTTGACTTGGATGGCGTTACGGTGCCCGTGACCTGTGTGGGCGACTGCTCGGGCGAGCGCACCGCCGACATTGCGAACGCCATTCGCACGGCATATCACGCGGCCAACGAGCTGTAGTTGAACATCGCGGCCAGGCGGGGCGGTAGCACGGATCTGTCTCGCCCGGCCGCGTCCCATCGGGTGTCAATCGGGGCGGGGCCTGCAAGCGCAGCAGGTCCCGCCCTTTTTGTTTTGCCCCGGTGGACGGCAATGCGCGCTAATCATGGGGAGTGAGGCGTCTACTGCCTTGCAGGCTGCTCAAAATTATTGGAGGAGGGGTTAATAATCATACCCTCTATTCCAAAGGATATAAAGAGATGCCAATTTTGCTGGCAAGCGAATGACGATTAGCTGCGAGCTAGTTACCAGCGTAAATAATCAATAAAGAAATGTCGTAAATTGGTGTCAAATTCCCAGATAGCGCCGCGTCTATTTTAATTAACTGCTTTGAGCAAACAGTAAAATGCTACTATCTAACTTGCACGTAAGAAAGCAATTTAACGTTTAAGGCTAAGAAGTAGAAGTGGCAGGTATGTCAGAAACAACAAGGACTCGCACGCATGCGCCCGAGATTAGGCAGCGCGCTGTCGAGATCCTCCAAGAAGGGGTCGGCCATCGCGCGCTCGCCGCAGAGCTTGGCATCCCCCAGGCCACAGCCCGTCAGTGGGCCCGTGCGTATGCCGTGGGCGGCGCCGACGCCGTTCTCAATGCGGGCTCTCATCACCACACATATTCGTTTGACGTTAAGCTTGCCGTGGTTAAGGACCGCTTGGAACACGGTCTGACGGTGCGTGAGGTCATGGTCAAGCACAAGATCCCCAGCGAGTCTTCGGTTAAAGCTTGGTGCCGACAGTATCGCGACGGTGGCGAGGCCGCCTTGGTCGATAAGCCGCGGGGTCGTAAACCGCGCGTTAAAAAGGCGGAATAGCGAACGGGATGGTGCGTCCGCAGGGGCGCATTTTTCTTGCCGCGCCAACTTTTTGGATTGCCGCGAGTCTATCGGGACATCCTTCAAAGTGGTCAATAAACCGCGCGCAGTGGCCCGTGCGCCCGCCGCTACGAGAGGGGGAGCGTCGCCTCTCTACTCCAAAGCGGACATGCCCTTACCCCATACGCCTAAAACTTCCCAGTTGACCGAAAACCTGCCGCCTGAACTCCCAATTTGAGCTATAACGTTAAGCAATTGCAGCGTTTTTGCATGGGGGAGTGATGGTATGACGCTACTGTATTTCCTTACCCTGTTTCCGCTGGTACCGGCGATGGGCATGCTGCTCGCGCGCAGTGACCGAGCCCGCGATGCGGTAGGGCTTGTAGGCTCCGGCATTATTATGGCGGTGACCGTTGTAGTCGCCGTCTTATTTTTTGGCACGGGTCCGCAGGGCTTTGAGGTTGCCCCCGGCACCTCGCATGTGCTCTCGATCATCAGCTCCGTCGTCGACGTAATTCTGTGCGCCGTCATCCTGTACAACGCGTTCAAATATAGGAACGCGCTTACCGGTGTGCTCGGCGTGGTGCAGCTGGTGGGTTCGGTTGCCTTCGCTGCCATGACGCTGCCCACGGCCGAGGTCGTCACCGCCACGCCGCTCTACCTGGACTATATGAGCGTGATCATGGTGCTCGCCGTCGGCATTGTCGGCAGCCTGATCTGCGTGTATGCCCTGGGCTACATGAAGGACTTCCAGGCGCACGATGAGCACGAGGCCGCGCTGCGTGGGCAGACCGCGCCCGACCGACGCCCGCAGTTCCTGGCGCTTATGTTCCTGTTCCTTTCGGCCATGTTCGTCATCGTGACGAGCGACAACCTGGAGTGGCTGTTCTGCGGCTGGGAAATCACCACCGTGTGCTCGTTTCTTATGATTGGCTATACGCGCACGCCCGAGGCCATCAAAAACGCCTTTACCCAGATCATCCTCAACATGCTGGGCGGCATCGCGTTTTTGGCGGGCCTTATGTTCCTGCACGTCAACGGCGTGCCGCTGACCATCTCGGGCATGATCGAGCTTTCCGGCGCCGGAACCGCGCAATCCGCGCTGCTGGTGCTGCCGGTCGTCTTGCTGTCGATCGCCGCGCTTACCAAGGCCGCACAGATGCCGTTCCACACCTGGCTGCTCGGCGCCATGGTCGCCCCCACGCCCACGAGCGCCCTGCTGCACTCGTCCACCATGGTCAAGGCCGGCGTGTTTTTGATGGTCAAGCTGAGCCCGCTGTACGCCACCTATCCCGTGACCGGCTTTATGGTCACGAGCGTGGGCGCCATCACGTTTTTGCTCGCCGCCCTCATGGCCATCTCGCAGAGCAATGCCAAGCGTGTGCTCGCGTACTCCACCATTTCCAACCTGGGCCTCATCAGTGCCTGCCTGGGTGTCGGCGCGCCCGAGGCCGTGTGGGCCGCCATCTTCTTAATCTTGTTCCATACGGTGGCAAAGTCGCTGCTGTTCCTGTGCGTGGGCACGGCCGAGCATCATATCGGCAGCCGCAATATCGAGGACATGGACGGCATGTTCAGCCGCATGCCGCACCTGACGCGCCTGATGATGCTGGGTATCATGGGCATGTTCGTGGCGCCGTTTGGCATGCTCGTGTCTAAGTGGGGCGCCCTGGTGGCGTTTGCGCAGACCGGTAATGTGCTCATGATCATGGTGCTGGCCTTTGGCTCGGCCGCGACGTTCTTCTTCTGGGGCAAGTGGCTCGCCAAGCTCTCGGGCGTGGATTCTACGGCCGAAAACGTGGAGGGCAATGTCCATAAGACCGAATGGATAGCGCTCAACACTATCGCCGCGCTGCTGATTCTGTGCTGTGTAGCGTTCCCGATTATCTCGAGCGGTCTGGTGTCGCCTTACTTGGCCATGGTGTTTGGCCGCGTGCCGTATGTTATTGGCAAGGATGCCATGTATCTAATGGTGGTTATCGTGGCTTTTATCGCCGTGGTGCTGCTGACTTCATTCCGCGTGAGCAACAAACCGCACGTAAACGTATATCTTTCGGGCGTGGGAACCGACAATTACCGTCATTTCCGCGGCTCGATGGGACACGAGGTGAAGGCCGAAAAGCGCAATTGGTACCTGGAGGACGCCTTTGGCGAGAAGCGTATTGGCCCCGCGGGCAGCATCGTGTGCTGTAGCATCATTCTGTTCGCGCTGCTATGCTGCGCATGGATTGGTCCCGATACGCTCGCCATGGGCGAGCCCTCGGTGCTGCGCGGCAAGTATTTCGAAGGCTCGGGTGTCGTAGGCATCTTTATAGGCACCGTGGCGTTTGCCCTGCTGGCGCCTTTGGTTGGTGGCCTGATCGACGGCATCGACCGCAAGCTGTCCGCCCGCATGCAGGGCCGCGTGGGACCGCGTCTGCTGCAACCGTTCTACGATGTAGCCAAGCTCCTGCGCAAAGCCCCTGCCAGCGTAAACACCGTGGACGATACCTACATGGCGTGCGCGCTCGTCTTTACCGTGGTGGGCGGCGGCATCTTTGTGTCGGGTTCCAACACACTGTTATGCGCCTTTATGGTTACCCTCGCTGCGATCTTTGTGGTGCTGGCGTCCGCCTCGACGCAAAGCCCGTTTGCCCAGGTCGGAGCCGACCGCGAGCTGCTGCAGGTCATGAGTTACGAGCCCGCCGTTTTGCTGATGAGTGTGGGCCTGTACCTTGCCACCGACAGCTTCGATTCCATCGCCGTGACGGGGCAGTCGGCCCCCATCATCGTGTACAGCGCGCCCATCTTCCTCGCACTGCTCGCGGTGCTTACCATCAAACTGCGCAAGTCGCCGTTTGACCTTTCGTACTCGCATCACGCGCATCAGGAGATCGTCCAGGGCGTCGCCACCGAGATGAGCGGCGGCACGCTGGCCAAGATGACCCTTATGCACTGGTGCGAGACCGTGCTGTTTTTGATGTGGGTGGGCATGTTCTTTGTTTGGGACAACCCGGTGAGCTGGTTGGTCGCCCTGGTCGTTATGGTCATGACGTATTTTGCCGAGGTACTGATTGACAATACCTTCGCGCGCAGCACCTGGCGCGGCTGCTTTAAGCTCGGCTGGGGCGTGGCGCTGGTGTTTGGCCTGCTCAACCTTATGCCCATCCTCGTCGACGTGTTTATTTAGGAGGCGGCATCCATGGATCATAAAATGTCGCGCTCGCCGTGGGTTATTCATTACGACGGCTCGAGCTGCAACGGATGCGATATCGAGGTGCTGGCCTCGCTCACGCCGCTGTTCGATGCGGAGCGCTTTGGCGTGGTCAACACCGGCAACCCCAAACATGCGGACATCTTTTTGGTGACGGGGTCGGTCAACGCCCAGAACTTGCCCGTCGTGCGCCAGATCTACAACCAGATGCTCGAGCCCAAGTGCGTGGTGGCGTGCGGCATCTGCGCGTGCTCGGGCGGCGTGTTCCGCGATGCGTACAACGTGATCGGTGGCGTGGACCGGGCAATTCCCGTGGACGTGTACGCGCCCGGATGCGCCATTCGCCCCGAGACGGTGATCGACGCCATCGTGGAGGCGTGCGGCATCCTGGACCAGAAGGAGGCCGTGATGCGCGCCGGCGGCGACCCGCTTACCGTGGGCGGTGCCGCTACCTGGGATGGCGGCGTTGAGCTGGGCGAGGACGGATTTGTGGCCGCGGCTGAGGCCGGCGACGCGCCCGCTGGGACGCCCGCCGCGTCCGCCGCTGCAAGGGGGGCCGAGTAATGCAAAAGGCAATCTATACCACCGTCGAGCTCGATGCGCTGCTGTCGCATGTCCAGGCGCTCAAGGGTGCCGGTGCCCGCTTTGTACAGATGCACGCCGAGCGCAATGTGGACGACGGCACGTATCGCTTGGTCTATACGTTCATCAACGTTCGTGCTGCCCAGGAGCAGATCGCGCAGGACGGCAGTTATGCGATAGAGAACCTGGTAGTCGATGGTATCGACCAGTACCAGGAGATTCCATCCATCAGCTCGTACTACCCTGCGGTGTTCCCGTTTGAAAATGAGGCACACGACCTGTTTGGGCTTGCCATTACCGACATGCAGATTGACTTTAAGGGCTTTTTCTACCAGGTCTCGACTGCCGAGCCCATGAGCGTCATCACGCCCGAGGTGAAGGCTGCGCGCGAGAAGGCCATGAAGGTCCGTGCCGCTGCCGAGGCCAAGGCGCGCAAAGCCGCGGCCGAGAAGGCCGCCGCTGCCGCGGCCGCTGCGGGGGAGGGCGCTGGCGATGCTGCGGGCGCTGCCGTCGCTCAGCCCACTGCGGCTGCCGGCTCCGATGCTCAGCATGACGAGGCTGCCGCCAAGGCCGCGCTCAAGGCTGCCGAGATGGAGGCAAAGCTCGCCGCCATGGAGCCCGAGAAAGCGGCCGAGGTTCGCGCGGCGCTTGCCGCCAAAGCCGCCCGCGATAAGCAGAAAAAGGAGGCGTAAGGTCCATGGCACATCGCTCCGTTATTCCGTTTGGCCCGCAGCACCCGGTGCTGCCCGAGCCGCTTCACCTGGACCTGGTGCTCGAGGACGACCGCGTTATCGAGGCAATTCCGCAGATCGGCTTTGTGCACCGCGGACTCGAGAAGCTCACCGAAAAGCGTGACATGCACCAGTTTGGCTATATCGCCGAGCGCATCTGCGGTATTTGCGCCGTGGGTCACAGCTGCGGCTATGCCAGCGCCTGCGAGCGCATGCTCGATATCGAGGTGCCCGGCCGCGTGCGGTATATCCGTACCATTTTGCATGAGCTTTCGCGCATCCACTCGCATCTGCTGTGGCTGGGCCTGCTCGCCGATGCCTTTGGCTTCGAGGCGCTGTTCTATCGGTCGTGGACCCTGCGCGAGCAGATTCTCAAGATCTTTGAGAGCACGTGCGGCGGCCGCGTGATTCTGTCGATTAACGAGATCGGCGGCCTTAAGCACGATATCGAGGACTCCGAGCTGGCGGGCATTGTCCAGACGCTCGATGCCATGCGCCCCGACTACGAGGCCCTGGTGCATACCTTTTTGGACGACAACAGCTGCGGCGAGCGCCTGCATGGCGTGGGCGTGATCAGCAAGAAAGACGCGCTGGAGCTTTCGATGGTCGGTCCGTTTGGGCGCGCCTCGGGCGTGGACTACGACGTGCGCATGTTTGGCGACGGTGCCTATGCGGACCTGGCTGCGTTTGAGCCCATCGTTGCCACCGATGGCGACTGCTATGCCCGCTGCCAGGTGCGCTGTGCCGAGGTCACGCAGGCCATGGACATCATTAAGGAGCTTGTGGGCAAGATTCCGCACGACGGCATCGGCGGGCGCACCAAGCTTACGCCGGCCGACGGCGCACACGGCGAGGTTGTGATTGAGCAGCCGCGCGGCGAGGCGTACTACTATGTGCGCGGTAACGGCACCAAGAATTTGGACCGTTTCCGTGTGCGCACGCCGACGTCGCAAAACCTGGCGGGCCTGACGCATGCGCTGCAGGGCGTGCTCATTGCCAACGTGCCCATGATTATCCTGACCATCGACCCCTGCATTAGTTGCACGGAAAGGTAGGCGCGGCATGAGTTTGCTGACATTTGCCAAGACGGCCTTGGGCTCTATGGTCAAGCAGCCGGTCACGGTGCGCTATCCGCAGGAGGAGCTGACGGTGCCCGAGCGCCTGCGCGGGCATATCGTCAACGATATGGACGTGTGCATCTGCTGCGGTATGTGCGCGCGTCGCTGCCCGGCGGGCGCGCTTGCGGTCGATCGCAAGGGTGGTACCTGGTCGATCGACCCGTACGCCTGCGTGGTGTGCGGCGAGTGCATCGAGAGCTGCCCCAAGCACTGCCTGACTATGGACACCGCCCGTACTCCAGTTGCGGCGAACAAGACTCCCACGGTAGAAACCAAGCCGGAGTAGCGCTGGAATAGGGGCCGGTGGGGCAAAAATGCCCCACCGGCCCCGCGCTTAAACGCGCGGTTGGGCCGCCGCGAACAAAACTATGCCGGATTACGGGGCTGGATAGCGAACCTCCGACCATACAGATAATTGCAAAAACAAAACCGCAGGTAGACAGCCTGCGGTTTTTCATGAAACGCGGTTATGGTCGGGGGCACCGGACTAAACGTAGTAGATGGGCCAGTTTCGTGGCGAGCGCCATCGGTCACTCCCTCGGGGGTGGAAGAAAACGGGCGATTTTGGCCGTCGATCTTGAGTCGCACCTGTTTTCCTGCGAAAACCCTCGTGTCTCAACTTTGGTGAGACATTTGTCTCACGTTCAAAACCGAATCTGGAACGTGTGTCACCTGCTCAAATTGTGTCTCATTCCGTAACTTTAGGCTGACGCAAGGTCTGAAATCGCGAGAAGGGAGACGCGATGAGTAAGTACACGAGGGGTCTCTTGGCGGTGATACTGGCCGTAGTGCTGGTGTTGCCGGCTGCAGCATTTGCCATGCTGCCCGAGGCCAACGCCAGGTCCAGCACCGGAATGGACGGACCGACAATGACCGGAAAGGTCGTCGACCCCGACACCAGCAACTACTGGAAGTTCTGGGCCGGCGGCTATAACGGAAAGGAAGTAACAACTCAAAACGTCGGCCGAATCTGGACCGACAAGACGGTCAAGGCAGTCGAGAACGGAGAGTCAGATTTCCTGACCACGCTGTCTGCTATCTCTTCGACATCTGATACAACGGTTTCCGGCAAGCCGCTCGACATCGTGATGGTACTGGATGCATCTGGCTCGATGAAGGATGACATGGATGGCGCCGAGAATCGCATGGCGGCGCTTAAGTCCGCAGCAAATGGTTTTATCGGTGCTATCAATACGCAAAACCAAAGCATTGCAGATAAGTCCAAACTGCATCAAGTTGCTATTGTAAAGTTTGCAGGTAAGAAGACCAATAAGGTTGGTAATGACACATATCGTGATGGCAGAAGCACCTATAACTACTCGCAGGTTGTAAGCCGCTTAACGGTGTGCAAGGGAGATAACGCGACTGCCCTTCAAAGCAAGATAAACGACATCAACTACGGCGGCGCTACTCAGGCAGACTTTGGCATGGAATTTGCCCAGAATCTTTTGAATGATGGTCGCGCCGACGCCAAGAAGGTCGTCCTCTTCTTCACCGATGGCTCACCTACGAGTTCTAATGGATTCGAGGCCGGGGTTGCCAATAGCGCCATCCGTAGCGCCAAGAACCTCAAGAATAAAGGTGCCGACATTTACGCTATCGGCATCTTTGACGGCGCAGATCCCAATGCCGACCCCGCGAAAGAGCGCACAAGCAAAGAGAATAAGTTCATGCATGCCGTGTCGAGCAATTATCCCGACGCAAAGTCGTATACGAGCGATAATCTTGGCACACGTGCGGAAAACTCCGACTACTACAAGTCGGCAACCAGCGCCGCCGAGCTCGAGGAAATCTTCAAAGATATCTCCGGAAGCATTATCCAGGCTGGTTACCCAACCAAAACTCACAGTGGATATGGCGAGCATAAGTCTGGCTACATTACGTTTACCGATGAGCTGGGCGACTTTATGCAGGTCGACGACTTTACGTCCGTCGTGTATGGCGGCGAGACGTTTGAAAAACCGTCAAAGAAGCCCGAGGGTAACGTCGACACCTACACATTTTCTGGTGCCGCTGCGAACCTGGTCATCACCGTTCAGCATGCCGAAGAGGGCAAGCCTCAGACCGGCGATATCGTAACGGTTAAGATTCCTGCGTCGCTGATTCCGCTGCGCCACTTTAAGATCACCGACGGCGTGCTTACGGTCGACAATACTGAGCCCATTCAGGTGAACTACACCTCAAGCGTTAAGAAAGAAGCGCTCGATAACCTGTTTACGCCCAAGAACGTAAAGGGGCTCGAGGACTACATCAAGAGCAATTCGACCACCGCGGAGAACGGTTCCAAGACCGTCAACTTCTACGCGAACAAGTGGAACGCTGGCGCGCTGGGCGATACGATCGCGAACTTTGAGCCTGCCGACACCAACCGCTATTACTATTTCCAGAAGCAGACTCTCATTTATGTGGACGAGGATTGCACGCAGCCTGCGAAGGATTCGCTGGCTGCCGACAGCATCTATTACTACGAGGATGAGTTTGAGGAGCAGGGCGAAAACGGCGAGGCCAAGCCCGCCTCTGCCGTCATCGAGTTTATCGGCGGCGACGCTGCGAAGTTTGACGACGCTCTTGTTGCCGACGAGGACGACAACCTTTCGTTTAGCGCGGGAACCGCGCGTCTGGCCTTTATCGACGAGCTCCATACCACCAAGAAGAGCAACAGCACTGGTACCGCGAGTGACGTGCTCAATCCCAAGTGGAACAACACATCCGCCAAGTCGAACGCAACAGAGGTTGACGTTCACCTGGGCAATAACGGCAAGATTAGCTATAAGTACGGCATGACGCCGGCAACGGTGGATACCAAGGCGGAGTTTGGTCTGACCAAGGTGCTCGAGGGCCGCGAGTGGACGGGTACGGATGCGTTTGAGTTTGAGCTCTCCGCGACGTCCGACAACAATGCCCCGATGCCCGACCCCGCGACCGTAACTGTGACCAATGCCGATCTCGACAAGGGCAAGGCAGCCATTAACTTTGGCAAGATTACTTATGCCGAGCCGGGCAAGTACACCTATGAGGTCCGCGAGAAGAACGCTGGTCAAACTATCGATGGCATCACCTACAGCAAGAACGTTGCGAAGATCACCGTGACGGTAACGCCCAACAAGAAGGGTGAGCTGAGCGCTGAGGTGAAGGTGGCTTGGAGCGAAGCCGACGTGACCGAGTTCAGGAACACCTACGCTACGAATCCTGTTGAATCCAGCGTTACTGACCAGATTGCCGTGACCAAGGTCCTGACCGGGCGCGACCTTACGGCCGGCGAGTTCAGCTTTGAGTTGCGCGAGGTTAAGGGCGAGGACTCCGAGCTTATCGAGACCGTTGCGAACGCCGCTGACGGCAAGGTTACGTTCAGCGCTATCAAGTACACCGAGATCGGTCAGCACACCTACACGTTGCGCGAGGTCAAGGGCAACGCTGGTGGCATCACCTACGACGAAAACGTCTACACCATCGTGACGACCATCAGCGATAACGGTAAGGGCCAGCTGGTGGCTACGCATAAGCTGAAGGGCGCCGAGGACGTTAAGAAGATTGAGTTCGAGAACGCCTACAATTTGACCCCCAAGAGCTTCAGCGTCACCGACAAGATCAAGGCGACCAAGTCCCTGGCCGGGCGCAAGCTCAAGGACGGCGAGTTCTCCTTCGAGCTCGTCGAGGGCGAGGGCGAGGACGCCAAGGTCGTCGCCACCGGCACCAACAATGGCGACGGCAAGATCACGATGAGCCCCATCGAGTACACTGCTGCCGGCAAGCACACCTATACGCTACGCGAGGTCAACGGCGGAACCACCAGCAAGGGCATCACCTACAGCGATGCCGAGTACGCCATCGAGACCACCATCACCGACAAGGGCGATGGCACCCTCAAGGCCGAGCATGTCCTGAAGGGCACCGAGCCCGCCGAGTTCAAGAACGCCTACAACGTGACGCCCAAGGACTCCAGCATCACCGACCAGATCACCGCGACCAAGGTTCTGGCTGGTCGTGACCTCAAGGAGGGCGAGTTCTCCTTCGAGCTCGTCGAGGGTAACGATGTCGTCGCCACCGGTAAGAACGATGCTAGCGGCAGCATCACGATGAACTCCGTGAAGTACGACAAGGCCGGCAAGCATACCTACACGCTACGCGAGGTCAAGGGCAGCGCCGGCGGTATCACTTACAGCGATGCCAAGTTCACCATCGAGACGACCGTCACCGACAACGGCGACGGCACGCTCAGCGCCATGCACGAGCTGAAGGACGCCGACGAGGCGAAGTTTACCAACTCCTACGAGCCTGGCTCCAAGAGCTCCAGCGTCACCGACCAGATTACCGCGATCAAGTCCTTGGACGGCCGTGACCTCAAGGCCGGCGAGTTCCACTTTGAGCTCGTGGAGGGCAATAACGTGGTCGCCACCGGCACCAACAATGCCGACGGCAAGATCGTGATGGATGCCGTTACCTACACCGCTGCCGGCGAGCACACCTACACACTGCGCGAGACCAAGGCCGGCGCCACCGAGAACGGCATCACCTACAGCACCGCCGAACAAACTATTGTGACCATCATTAAGGACAACGGCGACGGCACCCTCAGCGTGGAGCACAAGCTGCAGGGCGACAAGCCTGCCGAGTTTAAGAATTCCTACAACCTGACGCCGTCTAGCTCCAGCGTCACCGACCAGATCACCGCGACCAAGGTTCTGGACGGCCGCGACCTCAAGGCTGGCGAGTTCTCCTTCGAGCTCGTCGAGGGCGAGGGCGAGGACGCCAAGGTCGTCGCCACCGGTACCAACAATGCCGAAGGCAAGATCACGATGAGCCCCATCGAGTACACCGCTGCCGGCAAGCACGCCTACACGCTGCGCGAGGTCCCGGGCGACGCCGGTAACGGCATCACCTACGATGGCAAGACCTACACCATCGAGACCACCATCACCGACAAGGGCGACGGCACGCTCGAGGCGAAGCATGTCCTGAAGGGCGACGACGAGGCGAAGTTCAGCAACAGCTACAAGCCGAATCCTGGTGAGTTCAGCGTCACCGACCAGATTACCGCGACCAAGTCCCTGACCGGCCGCGACCTCAAGGACGGCGAGTTCTCCTTCGAGCTCGTCGAGGGCGAGGGCGAGGACGCCAAGGCCGTCGCCACCGGCACCAACAATGCCGAAGGCAAGATCACGATGAGCGCCGTGAAGTACACCAAGGCCGGCAAGCACACCTACACGCTACGCGAGGTCAACGGCGGAACCACCAGCAAGGGCATCACCTACAGCACCGCCGAATACACCATCGAGACCACCATCACCGACAACGGCGACGGCACTCTCGAAGCAAAGCATGTCCTGAAGGGCACCGAGCCCGCCGAGTTCAAGAACACCTACAGTGTGACCCCGATCGACGCAGAGCTCGACTTTGACCTGAGCAAGGCCATCGACGGTCGCGACTGGACGGATGCAGACAAGTTCAGCTTTACCATCACGGCCCCCGAGGGCACCCCACTGCCCGACCCGGCAACCGTAACCGTGAGCAAGAAGGACGCGGAGGATGGCATCGCCGCCATCAAGTTCGGCACGATCCACTACACGGCTGCCGGAACCTACAAGTACGAGATCTGCGAGAACGCGGGAAGCGCGGCCGGTATGACGTATGACGCGCATGTCGCAACCGCCGAAGTGACCGTGACCGAGAACGGTGACGGCACCCTGACCGCCAACGTCACCAAGAAGGAAAGCGGCCGCTTCACCAACACGTACCGCTCTGAGCTCGATTACGCCGCGGCTGGCGGCCTCAAGCTCAGCAAGACCCTCTCCGGACGTCCCATGACCGAGGGTCAGTTCACCTTTACCGTGACGCCTGCCGATGAGGCTTCAGCCATCGCGCTCGGCCTGCACGAGGGCGCCAACGTGTACAAGTCCCCTGCAACGGCAGAGGCAACGGTCGGTCTGATTGACATTCTGGCGGGTCATGAGGTCAAGTTTACGCAGGCTGATGCCGGCAAGACCTTTACGTACACCGTGGCCGAGAAGAACGACGGCCAGCCCGGCTACACCTACGACAGCGCCGAGCGCACGGTGACGATTGCTATCGCCGACGATGGCGCCGGCACACTCACCGCTACGACGACCGTTTCTGGCGGACCCAAGGGCACGCCTGTGACGGTCCACAAGAGCGGCGAGAACAAGGTCGAGAGCGCCGTGGTCCCGTTCGCCAACAGCTACCACGCATCGACCGATAACCCGGGCGGCGAGCTTGCGCAGATTGTCGCCACCAAGACCCTGACCGGTCGTCCGCTGGCCAACGGCGAGTTCTACTTTGGCATCGCCTATGCGGGCGAGACGGAAGCCATTGACGGCACTGTGGCGACCAACATCAACGGCCAGGTGAGCTTTGGCACGCTGCATTACACGACTGAGATGCTCGCCGATCTGGTGAGCGCCGGACGCGCCATCCGTACCGACACGGATGCTAAGCTTGCGTGGACTATCAACTACACGGCGTTTGAATACACGTCCCCGCTCGCAGCAAAGGGTATTACTGCCGCGAAGTCGAGCTTTAGCTTTAAGGTCATCGTCGTCGACAACGGCGACGGCACTCTGACGGCGGAGCCTGGCTACGGTGGCGTCGAGCCCGTGTTCGAGAACGTCTACGGCGCCGATGCCGTTGACGCCGCGCTCGCCGGCGCCAAGAAGCTCCAGGCTGCCGAGGGCCTGACCCCGGCCGATATCACGGGTAAGTTCACCTTTACCGTGACCGCCGATGAGGCGGGCGCCCCGATGCCCGAGTGCACGACCGCAACCAACGACGCGGCCGGCAACGTGGACTTTGGCAAGATCCACTTTACGCTCGAGGACCTCAACCGCGCCTTGGGCGTGACGGACGATGCGGCCGATAAGGCCGAGGCAGACGAAGCTGACGAAGTCGAGGCCGACGAGGCGGAGGCTGAAGAGGTCGACGTCGACGCTGACGCCAATGCCGACGAGTCCGGCGGCGAGTCCGAGCCCGCAGCCCCCACCGCCCCGCGCTCGCACACCTTTACCTACACGGTGACCGAGTCCGGTAGTGCCCCTGGCGTGACTAACGACGCCAACGCCACGCGTAAGGTTTCCTACACCGTGACTGACGACGGCGCTGGACATCTGAAGGTCGTGCGCGAGGGTGACGACGGCGCTGCCTTCACGTTCACCAACACCTACAGCGTGACGCCTACCGATTCTGTGGTGACCGATCAGGTCAAGACGGTCAAGCGCCTAACCGGCCGCGACCTTGCAGCCGGCGAGTTCACGTTTGAGCTACTCGAGGACGGCGTGGTTGTCGCCAGCGGTACCAACGACGCCAACGGCAACGTTACGCTGAGCCCGATCCGCTACGAGGCGCCCGGCACGCACACGTACACGCTGCGCGAGGCTTGCCCCAACGCGCTCGGCCTGTACAAGGGCGTCACCTATGACAGTACGACCTACACCGTCGTGACCACCGTCTCCGACAATGGTGACGGCACACTGACCGCGACGCACAAGCTCGAGGGAACTACCGAGTCGGCTGGCTTTACCAACAAGTATCACGCCATGCCCACGCAGGTCTCCATCGGCGCGGTCAAGGTGCTCGAGGGACGCGAGCTCAAGAAGGACGAGTTTAGCTTTAAGCTCGTTGGCGAGGACATCGAGTCTACGGTTACCAACGATGCCGACGGCAAGATCAACTTCGACAAGTTCGAGTACGACGAGCCCGGTACGTACGTCTACACCATCAGCGAGGTCAAGGGCGACGAGGCCGGTATGACCTATGACAAGTCCGTCTTTACCGCGACCGTCAACGTGGCCGATGACGGCGAGGGAAACCTCAAGGCGAACGTCGCCTTTACCAAGGGCGACAAGAGCGTCGAGGGTATCGTGTTCAACAACACGTACAAGAAGCCCGAGACGCCCGTGCCGACGCCCGATCCCGGCACGCCCAAGACCGTGACGAACATCGTCAAGACGGTCAAGGGTTTCCTGCCCACCACGGGTGACCAGCAGGCCGCCGCACTGCTCATGACGTTTGTTATCGCCATGGCCGGCGTCGGAGCCCTGGTCTGGGGTATCCGTAAACGCTAGGCACGCTGGCGGCACCCGGGGCCAAAAGGCCCCGGGCGGCCGGCGGGGAGCCAGAACATAGCCCCCCCCCCCCCCCCCCCCGCCCCCCCCCCCCCCCCCCGCCCCCCCCGGTCGAATGACCCCCCACGGTGGCGCCGCTTTTGTGCGTAGGCGAGCGGTTCCGGCTGATCCCTTGGGGACGGAGGAAAACGGATCATTTTTGGCTTGGAGCGGCTTGCGGAGACACTTGACGTGGCCGCTCGGACAAAGCTAGGCCGGTTTACGGGGCTGAATCACGAGTCCCCAACCATGCTGATATTCGTGAAAATAAAACCGCAGGTAGACGAGCCGTCATTTTACAGAAAACGCGGGTATGGATGGGGGTCCTGAGTTTAGCCCCGTAAACCGGCATAGTTTTGAAATGGCATTAAACCGGTAGAAGACATTTTGTTATGTCGGGGCGGTCGGTCTTCGGGCAACTACCCTCGCAGGTAGGCGATGGCGATCTGCGTGCGGTTGCGCAGGCCCATTTTGGCCAGGATTGAGCTGATGTGGTTTCGCACGGTGCCTTCGCCCATATAGGCGGTGGCGGCAATCTCCTTGTTATCGAGGCCGCGGGCAATGAGCTCGGCGACCTCGAACTCGCGGTCGGTCAGGCTGACGAAGGCCGCGGGCCGGCGGGTCGTGCCCACCTCGACGCCCGCCCCATCAAAGTTGATATCCTCGATTGCCTTGCCCTCGAGCACGCGTTTGCCGTCCATGACCTGGGCCAACGCCGGCGGGATGGCAGCGACATCGGTTTTGATCAGGTAGCCGCGGGCACCCAGTTTGAGCGCCGACACAATGTACTCGTCATCCGAGAATGTCGTCAGAAACACCACGCGCGCCGCAGGGTCGCGCTCGAGGATCTCGCGGGCCGCCGAAAGCCCGTCGCGCCCCGGCATCTGAATGTCGAGCAGCGCAATATCGGGTGCGTGTTCGGCATAGAGTGAAACCGCATCGTTGCCGTTGGCGCCGGTACCCACCACTTCGATCTGCGGCTGGGCGCCCAGGATAATCTTGAGCGAATCGACCACCAAACGGTCGTCGTCGACAACGATGAGCCTCATCGGCCCTCATCTCCTTGCTGTTTGGGAACGGTGGCAAACACACGCCAGCCGCCGGCGCCGGCGCGCGGGCCGGCGGTGAAGGTGCCGCCAAGCGCCTCGACGCGCTCGCGCATGGAGCCGAGCCCCATGCCTCCTGTGACGTTGCGGCCGCTTGCTTGAGCCCCGCCTGCGCCATCGTCGGTAACGATGAGCTGGTAAAACGACGGATGCTCCATGCATCGTACGGTGACAGTATGGGCGCAAGCATGGCGTATGGCGTTGGAAAGTGCCTCGCGCAGGACCGCCGCAAAGCAGTTGGCGACATTTGCGGGCGCATGCTCGGCCAAAACCTCAAGTTCAATCTGCGGCCCGCCATCTGAGTGCGCGCCTTCCACGATGCGCTCGAGCTGTACGGAGAGATTCGCCGCGTTGTCGTTGAGCGCGTGGACGCTCGAGCGCACGAGCTGAAGCGCTTCGTCCACGGTGCGCTTGACGTCAGCGAAGTCGGCGGCGACGCCGGGCTCGTTGGCGTGGACCACGCGTAGGGCCTCGGTTTGCAGCGAGGCGCGCGTGAGCTGGTGTCCCACGTTATCGTGGATCTCGCGCGCGATGCGGGCGCGCTCGGCGAGCGTTGCGAGCTCGACCTCGTAGTCCTGGCGGTCGGCAAGGTCGCGGTTGC
Source organism: Collinsella sp. HCP28S3_G2 (assembly GCF_052065125.1). Taxonomy (NCBI): domain Bacteria; kingdom Bacillati; phylum Actinomycetota; class Coriobacteriia; order Coriobacteriales; family Coriobacteriaceae; genus Collinsella; species Collinsella sp. HCP28S3_G2. The sequence continues at coordinate 163,438 of NZ_JBQHUO010000003.1, read as the reverse complement.
GCGCCTCGAGCGCGAGGGCTCGCTCCTGCAGCTCGTCGCGGGTGCGACGCATGCGCTCCTGCTCGCGCTCCAGCTGAGCGGTGCGCAGAGACAGCAAGGTGGCGGCGACTGAAAGGATGGCGGTCAACAGCAGCGCACGGGTGGGAAGCGCGCCGGCGTGGGCATATGCGACGAGTGCGCAGACAAAGATGGCGCCGGCGCCCAGCGTGACCCAAACGTGTTCACGGCGCACGCGTCGCGCGATGTCATAGAGGGCGAGGGGCGCAAACGGCACAAACGGCGGTATGAAGACGGCCGCGATGATGTAAACGTAGCTCGCTGCCTCGCTTGCACGGCGCGTGCGTTTGTCCTGCGCCATCTCGGCCAGCGAGGTGGCAATAACGCCAAGGCAAAACGCCGCGACCAGACGAGCGTCCACAGCAAGACCCATGGCGGCCGCAATACAGCACGCCAGCACGATCGATTTGTCGAAAAGCCTGTTCATACGGGTATTGTACGCGAAGCCGCGCGTGGTGGAGGGGCCGCCTGCGCAACTGTGACATTCCTCCCACGTGGCAAATCGGGGGTGCCGGCAGGCCACGCGACCGAGCCTCGCACTCGTGACAAAGCTCACTGGCGCGCGCTGGCGGCTCCTGCGATGATGCAATCGTACCGGGCCGAAATCAACGGAAGGGCTGCCTCATGACAGACATCGTCCACGTCGAAAACCTCGTCAAGCGCTACGACGATCTTATCGCGCTCGACCACTTTAACCTAAACATCGCCCCCGGCGAGATCTTTGGCCTGCTGGGCCCCAACGGCTCGGGCAAGACCACGTCCATCAACTGCATCCTGCAGCTGCTCGCCTACGATAAAGGCACCATCGAGTTGTTCGGCGAGCCCATGACGCCCACGCGTTACGACCTCAAGCGCCGCATCGGCGTGGTGCCGCAGCAGGTGGCGGTGTTCGACGAGCTCACGGTGCGCGAGAACATCGACTATTTCTGCAGCCTTTACGTCAACGACCGCAAACGCCGTCGCGCGCTGGTCGACGAGGCCATCGACTTTGTCGGCCTGGGCGACTTTGCCAAGTTTCGCCCCGGCAAGCTCTCGGGCGGCCTGGCGCGTCGCCTCAACATCGCTTGCGGCATCGCGCACAAGCCCGAGCTCATCTTCTTCGACGAACCCACGGTGGCCGTCGACCCGCAGAGCCGCAATGCCATCCTGGAGGGCATCTGCCGCCTGCGCGACGAAGGCGCCACGGTGGTGTATACCAGCCATTACATGGAGGAAGTCGAACAGATCTGCAGCCGCATCATGATCATGGACGGCGGGCGCGTGCTGGCGCAGGGCACCAACGACGAGCTCAAGCGCATGATTCAGATGGGCGAGCGCGTGACCGTCGAGGTCGGCGCCGTCGAGCTCGCCACGGTCGAGCGACTGCGCGCCCTCGAGCACGTGCTCAGCGTCGAGCTGTCCGGCGGCGAGCTCGTCTGCACCTGCGAAGCGAGCCCGCACAATCTGGTCGACATCCTCGACACGCTGCGCGCTGCCGACGTTGCGCTCGGCCGCGTGTGGAGCGAGCCGCCGACCCTCAACGACGTGTTCCTCGAGATCACCGGCCGCGAGCTGCGCGACTAGGGGGCGGCCATGTTCAACACCATTATTATCACGGTCAAGACGCTGCTGCGCCGGCCGAGCACGTGGGTTTGGGGCGCGATCTTTCCCGTCGCGCTTTCCACGATGTTCATGTTTATGTTTGCGAATCTGAGCTCCGACGGCACGGTCGACCCGGTGCCGGTGGCCGTCGTGGCGGATGAGGCCTGGGGCGCCTCGACCTTTAAGGACGTGGCGACGTCGCTTGCCAAGGAAGGCGACAACCAACTGCTCGAGATCCACGAGTGCGACGACGCAGTCGATGCGAGCCGTGCGCTTAAAGCCGGCGAGGTCGCGGGCATCTATGCGGTCGATGCCGCGGGCACGCCCAAACTCACATTGCTTTCGAGCTATGACAGCTCGCGTGCGACGTCGGTGCTCACCGACCGCAGCATCCTGGAGACGGTGGCAAGCTCGTATACGCAAAATGCCGAGCTCATGCGCCAGATTGCCCAGGACAACCCGGCGGCGCTCGCCGACCCGGAGGTGGTTGCGCGCGCCCTGTCGCTTGAGGGCGGAACCCGCCGTGTGAGCCTGACGCGTGCCACGCCCGATGGCACGGTCATCTACTACTACGCGCTCTTTGGCCTGGTCGCGATGATGTCTGCCGAGTTTGCCGCCTTGAGCGTCGTCGACCTGCAGCCCAATCTGTCGGGCCTTGGCGCGCGTCGCTGCGTGGGCGGTCTTTCCAAGACGGCATCGCTGGCCGGTATCTTTGTGGGCTCGTGGCTGGTCTCCTTTGCTTCGATGGCGATTGCGATCGGCTACGTGCGCCTGGTCGTGGGCGTTGACTTTGGCGGGCGCGAGGGGCTGTGTCTGGTGGGTGGTGCCGTGTCCGCGCTTGCCGCGACGGGTTTGGGCCTTTTTGTGGGCACGCTTCCCGTTAAGGGCGGCAAGGCGTCCAAGTCGGGCATCCTCACAGGCTTTGCCACCACGTGCGCCCTGTTCGCCGGGCTTTATGGCGAGCCGGCGATGGCGCTTGCCGACGACGTCGCCCGCGCCTGCCCGGCCGAGAGTTGGCTCAATCCCGTCAAGCTCATCTGCGACATGTTCAACCGCTTGTATTTCTTTGAGGACCTGGGCCCCTTTGCCGTTCGCGCTGGCGCGCTGGTCCTTATGGCGCTGTTGTTCGTTGCCGTCGCCACGCTGATCTTTGGAAGGAGCTGCTATGAGCACCTTTAAGACTGCGCTTCGCATGGCGCTGGCGCACCCGTTCTACCTGCTCATCTATACGGTGTTCATCTCGCTCATGGGCGTATTCATCGCGGCATCGGTGAGCTGGAACTCGTCGCAGCTCACCGAGTACGAGCCCTACGACACCAACGTGATCGTGGTCGACCGCGACGACAGCGACCTTTCGCGTGCGCTTACCAAGCACCTGGGCTCGCGCTTTGATCTGGTCACGGGTATCGGCGAGGACACCTACGACCTTGCGGACGCGCTCTCCAAGAGCAACAGCGCCAAGGGCAGCGCCGACTGCGTGTTCTTTATCCCGGAGGGGTTTGAGGACGACCTCGTTGCAGCCGCCCGAGCGGGGGAGTCCCTGCCCAAGCTCGATGTGACCTACGGTGCCGGCACCATGGCGGCGGCGCTTTCGTCTGCCGAGGCCTCGCGCTGGATCTCGCTCGCGGGCGCTGCGGCCGCACTTGATCCTACTGCCTCCGACGGTGACGTCGCCAAGGCCGCCGAGCATGCCGCCGTCAAGCGCGCGGAGGTCGAGATTGAGCAGGTCAAGGTCGACTCGACAGCCGCCGCCACGCTTGAGTCGTACTTCAACTTTGGCACGTACGCGATTATCTCGTCGGTCATCGTATCGGTGGGGCTGGTGTTCTCGGGCATGAACGAGCCCGAGCGCGTGCGCCGCATGGAGGCCAGTCCGGTCTCCGAGCGTCAGCGCTCGCTTGCCGTGTTTGCGGCCGCCGCCGTGCTCGCCGTCTGCATCTGGTTTGTGTCGAGCATGATGGGCGTCGTGGGCTTTGCCGGCGCGGTCGCCGAGGTCGGCGTGGGTCGTGTATGCCTGGCACTGGCGGCAACGTTTGCCCTGGCGTGCACGCCGCTGGCCGTTGGCTTTGCGTTGTCGAGCCTGGGCGCGCGCGAGGAGCTGCTCAACGGTGTGGGCAACCTGCTTGGCATGCTCATGACGTTTTTGGGCGGCGCCTGGATGCCGCTGTCGCTGATGGGCCCGGCCGTTCAGACGGTGGCGCACTTTGTGCCGACGTATTGGGTGAACGACGCAATCGGCAAGGCGCTCTCGTCGGACCTGACGTCCACCGTGCTGGGCGACATCGTCTGCGATCTGGGCGTCACGGTGCTCTTTGCCATGGCCATCGCCGCCGTAGGCCTAGCCCTCACTCACGCCAAATCCCACGCCTAGCCACCTAGTCATTGGGTGCTCATTGGGGACAGACTTAAACGACCAAGAGTGGTCATTGGGGACAGACTTAAACGACTAGTCATCGGGGACAGTCTTTGCCGATTCGCCGGCTCGCCGGCAGGGTTGGCAAAGACTGTCCCCAGCTGCCGGCAGGAAAGGAACGTCCCTAGCCGCCAGGTGGCGAGGCACTCATTTAAGTCCGTCCCCAATGAGTGGTTTCAGTCATTTAAGTCTGTCCCCAATAAGTCTGTCCCCAATGACTAGGCGCCGTACTTGACTTTGACCCCACTTTAACGGGTACCATCCTCTATGTCTGTAACGCCATATAGACCGAGGGGATAGATCTATGACCGCAACTTCACCCGCAGCACCCGCTAAGGTGTACTTCACCAACTTGCGTACGCATGCTCGCGAGAGCCAGCTCGACAAGCTCAAGCGCCTCATCCGCCGCGCCGGTATCGAGCAGATCGACTTTGAGAACAAGTTCGTCGCTATCAAGATTCACTTTGGCGAGCTGGGCAACCTGAGCTTTTTGCGCCCCAACTACGCCCGCGCCGTCGCGGATGTCGTGAAGGAGCTGGGTGGCAAGCCCTTCCTCACCGACTGCAACACGCTCTATGTGGGTAGCCGCAAAAACGCGCTCGAGCACATCGATACCGCCTACCAGAACGGCTTTACCCCGTATGCCACGGGTTGCCAGATTATCATCGCCGACGGCCTCAAGGGTACCGACGAGGCGCTCGTCCCGGTCGAGGGCGGCGAGTACGTGCGCGAGGCCAAGATCGGCCAGGCGCTCATGGATGCCGATATCGTGATTAGCCTCACCCACTTTAAGGGCCATGAGCAGGCCGGTTTTGGCGGCGCCATGAAGAACTTGGGCATGGGAGGCGGTAGCCGTGCGGGCAAGATGGAGCAGCATGCCGCCGGCAAGCCGAACGTCGCGACCGAGCACTGCGTTGGCTGCCGTGCCTGCGAAAAGATCTGCGCGCACAACGCTATCTCGTTCGACGACACCCGCGAGCGCGAGCTTGCCAGCGGCGCTACTCGCACGGTGCACGTGGCTGCCATCGACCACGATCGCTGCGTGGGCTGCGGACGCTGCATCGGCGTGTGCAACCAGGACGCCATCAAGCCCGTCTATGACGCCGCGGCCGACGTGCTCAACTGCAAGATCGCCGAGTACACCAAGGCCGTCGTCGACGGCCGCCCGAGCTTCCACATCTCGCTTGCCATGGATATCAGCCCCAACTGTGATTGCCATCCCGAAAACGATACGCCTATCGTCAACGATATCGGCATGTTCGCGAGCTTCGACCCGGTCGCCATCGACCAGGCCTGCGCCGACGCCGTCATGGCGTCCGAGCCGCTGCCCAACACCGAGCTCACCGATAGTGCGGCCAAGATGGAGCACAGCCACGAGCATCTGGAGGGCGAGCAGGCGCGTGACCCCTTCTGCATCACGCATCCCGACACCGACTGGCGCGCGTGCATCGCGCACGCCGAGAAGATCGGCCTGGGCACGAGCAAGTACGAGCTTATCGAGGTCAAATAGCGCCTAGCTATTGGACAATACAAGCGCCTTTGTGGCGTAATTCGAGCAAAAGCCGCTCGCGAGCACAGCGCTCACGGGCGGCTTTTCGGAAGTGCGGGGAAAGTCGAATACCGCCGACCACAAGGCGTTTTTGGCAACAAAACCCAGACGTTGCTTGTTGCCTAAAAATACTCGTCGAGGAAGTTGTTGACTGTGTTCCAGTAGAGCTCGGGGTTAACTTGCGCACTCTTGGCGTGGGCGGCGCCGTGGATAAACAACATGGAAGCCGTCGCGTGTTTGAGTTGCTCCACACTGCTTGCCTTATGAAAGTCGTAGCCTGCGCGCACGTTGCACACCAAGTTTGCTACATCGTGCAAGGGAAAGCTGGGCAGGCGCGAGCACGTTCATGCCGCGGTCATGGAATCGTTTGACGTATCGGGCCATACCGATGGGCTCATTGGTGTATCCGTGTAGGCAGATGGCGTAATTGTGAGTGGTCTCTGGGGCGGCAAAACACCAAGCGGCAAGCTCGGTTCCGTCGCCCGCGGTGAGGCTGCTGCTCTCGCGATTCTCCTTAAACCACGCCCGCGCCTCGGTTTCCTCGGCATCCGGCTGCTCACCTTTTTTGTCGTCTTTGCCATCCTGCATCATCTTCATGGTGTACGGCGCTTGGGGGTTCAGGGCAAAGTCAAACAAAAAGTTGCCGGCAAATCCGAGCAACGTGACAACGAGCGCCAGCGCAACAACGACGGTTATCTTAAGCTTTCGATGGGGGTGTGCGCTTTGAGACATTTACGGTTCTTCTTAAAGATGTTGATACGTCAACACTTAAAACAAGCGCATTATGGATGTTCGCCGTTGATGCGTCAACAAGCAAAGAATGGGTAAACAAGGGGTCACGTATGGTGCAAATTTCGCACGTACCCAGACGCTTTGATATAGTGTTGAGAACTCTTTACGTTGGAGGATGTAACCGGCATGTCCGATTCGAGCGACAGTTCTAAGCCGCGACTCAAGACCGCGGCCGTTCCACACTACACGGTGGGCGAGGAGATCATGAACTCCGTCACCCATGGTGTCGGTTGCCTGCTGGGCATCGCGGGCCTGGTGCTCCTGATCGTATTTTCCGCTCTTCGCGGCGGAGGCCCAGCCCACATGGCCGCGGCGATTGTCTATGGCGTCAGCATTATCCTCGAATACCTAGCCTCTACGCTCTACCACGCGATTCAGCCCGCGCGCGCCAAGCGCGTGTTTCGCATCATCGACCACAGCTGCATCTACCTGCTCATAGCCGGCAGCTATACGCCGTTTTGCCTCATCACGCTCGTAAACGATGGCGGCCCTATGCTGTTCTTTGCCGTATGGGCCATCGCCATTATCGGCATCGCCCTCGAGTGCTTTATGCGCGAGCGTCAACCGCACTGGGTAAGCGGCCTGGTCTACCTGCTGATGGGCTGGCTCGTCGTCTTTAAGCTGCCCGAGCTCGTGTCGCTGCTCAACCCCGTGGCACTTGCCCTGCTCGCTGTCGGCGGCGTGTGCTACACCGTGGGCGTGCCGTTCTATATCGCTAAAAACGTGCGCTACCTGCACAGTGTGTTTCACTTGTGGGTGCTCGCCGGCAGTATCTTCCAGTTCATGGCGGTGATCCTCTTCGTAATCTAGCGATCACGTCTGTGCCTGCGGACCCATCCAAGCGGCCGCCGGACGCAACTGCCCTATCCGTTATCTACGCTTACTACCTAACGTCCCGAATCTTGGAGGTTCGAGAAACTCCCGATGGACATAACCATCTCCCTTATCACCACCCTCGTTTTGACCCTCATCAACGGCTACTTCTCTATGTCCGAGATGGCGCTCACCACGGCAAAGCGCGCCGTGCTGGAGCACGAGGCCGAGGAAGGCGACAAACGCGCCGAGCGTGCCGTTAAGCTGGCTGCCGACTCCGACCAGCTGCTCGCCACCATCCAGGTCGCCATCACGCTCGTGGGCTTTGCCTCGTCCGCCGTTGCTTCGACGAGCCTGTCCGACCCGCTCGCCACGTGGCTCATGAGCTTTGGCATCGCGCCGCTCTCTGCCATCGCGCGCGGACTGGCACCGGTCATCATCACCGTTGCGGTTGCCTTCGTGTCCATCGTGATTGGCGAGCTTGTGCCCAAGCGCATTGGTCTGGCCAATGCCGAAGGCGTGTCCAAGCAGGTCGTGGGGCCGCTGTCGTTTTTCCAAAAGATTGCCCGTCCGCTCGTGTGGCTGACTGGTGCTTGCTCCGATGGTCTGGCCCGCATCCTGCGCATCAAGAGCGCCGACGATCGCCAAAACGTCTCGGAGGAAGAGATTAAGTACATGGTCTCGGAGCAGGACGACCTGCTCGACGAGGAAAAGCGTATGATCCACGAGATCTTCGACCTGGGCGATACCGTTGCCCGCGAGGTCATGGTGCCGCGCGTGGACACCACCATGTGCGAGGACGACGAGACGGTCGCCGACGTGCTGTCCACTATGCGCCAGACCGGCTTTAGCCGCATCCCCGTCTATCACGAAGATCCCGACAACGTGGCGGGCATCGCGCACATCAAGGACCTGATTCAGCCCTCGCTCGACGGCGAGGGCGACCAGCCCATCGCCGGTTATTTGCGCGACGCCACCTTTGTGCCCGACACCAAGGACATCCTGCCGCTGCTGTCCGAGATGCAGACTTCGCACGACCAGATCGTGGTGGTCGTGGACGAGTACGGCGGCACGGCCGGCATCATTACCATCGAGGACATCGTCGAGGAGATCGTGGGCGAGATCGAGGATGAGTTCGACCCCGACAACAAGTACCTCACGCGTCTTTCGCGCCGTGAGTGGCTCGTCGATGGGCGTTTTTCGTGCGATGATGCGATTGAGCTTGGTTGGCCGCTCGAGGAAAGCGATGATTATGAGACCATCGCCGGCTGGATTTTGGAACTTTGCGACTCGGTGCCCGACATCGGAGAGGTGTTTGAGGTTGCAGGGTACAAGTTCAAGGTGCAGTCGATGCGTGGCCAGCGCATCTCGCTTATTCGCGTGATCGCTCCGGCCGAAACCGATAAGAAGGATTCCGAGTCCTCGGCAGATAAGCCGGCGACGCCGGGCGCGGGCTCTGCGGACCCGCACGACGGCGACGAGTAGGGCAAGGAAGAGTAGGGGAGAGTTATGGCAGGCCTGTTCAACATCCTTAAGGTCACCGTCAGCGAGGACAAGATCTGCGCGCATGTGCTGGTGAACCCCGGCATGCCGCTCATGACCTCGGAGGACATCGAGGCCACGGCGCGCGTGTACTACCTGGTGCCCGCGATTGCCAAGCACCTGTGCCTAGGCGATTCCGGTCGTGAATTCCAGGACTGCATGGGCCAGACCGAGCTTTGCCATCTGCTTGAGCACGTGACAGTGGAGCTCATGAACGAGACCGGTCTCGCCGGCAGCATTTCGTGCGGCCGTACCCGCGTAAGCGAGCACGATGAGCGTGTCTTTGAGGTTGAGCTTTCATGCCCCGATGACGCGCTGGCCATCGGCGCGCTGTCTTCGGCGACCTTTATGATGGACTGGGCCTATCTGCACGCCGACCAGCCTGCCCCTGACGTGGAGGGCACGGTCGCGGGCCTGCGCAACCTGGTGCTGGGTATGCGCGCCGAGGCCGAGGGCAAGGATCCGCACGAGGCCATCGCCGCCGCAAACGCCGAGGACGGGGCCGAAGGCGAGGCTCCTGCCGATTCCGAACCCGGCGTCGAGGCAGCTGCTGAGGAAGCTGTCGAGTCCGAGCCCGTGGAGCCCCAGGGTGTTCCGAGCTTTGACGATGAGCTGCAGGAGGCAATCGATACCGAGGGCGCGACCGCCGAGAGCCACGAGGCCCCCGCTGCCGTCTACGGTGGCGCGGCGACGGTTCCGGCAGGCCCCGCACAGGAAGGTGCGCTTCCGCTCGTTGATGGCGCCGGCGAGGACCCGGCGGCCACGGTGGCCATGCCTGCCATGCCGCAGGAGTAGGCTCACTCGCTTATCACTATCATGTACCTGCGCTTTTACCGTACGCAGATGTGCACGACGGCAAGTGTTGCGCTGCGGGTATAATGGACAGCATTCAAACGGTGGGCATCGAGGTGCCCGCAGGAGAGGAATGATCATGGGAAAGACTTTCAGCTTTGTCTCCGGTGCGCTCTTTGGCGCTGCCGCCGGCGCTATCATCGGCGTTGCTCTGGCCCCGCGCTCGGGTGCCGAGACCCGTGCCATGGCCGCCGATATCGCCAACGATGCCTGGGACAACTTGCGCGACACCTACGAGCACGGTGCCGAGGAGGCTCGTGCCGCGGTCAACGACTTTGGTCCGATGGTCGACGCCAAGACCGATGACCTGCGCGCCAAGGTCGACCTGGCCCGCGAGCGCATGGACCAGCTTCGCGAGCAGCTCAACGACGCCATCTCGGGCGGCAACGTGACGCCCGCTGCCGACGTCGTGGTCGAGAACGTCACTGAGGCCGACACCGAGGCCACGGAGCCCTCGACCGAGGCATAATGCGCGCAGGGGATTTTGTCGGCGTCAAGGTTTATCGTAAGCCTGCCGAAGACAAGCGCACCAAAAAGGACGGCACGCCGCGCAGCCCCAAAAAGCTCGGCAAGATTCACTTTCCGGTCTTTACCCCGGGCGGTACGCGCGTGGTGGGCTTTATGGTTCGCCAGTCCGATATCGCGGGCATGATCGAGCGCCCCGATCGATTTGTGGCGCTCGATGCCATCGGCGTCTATGAGGGTGCTGTCGCGGTCGACGATGTCAAGGGCACCTACGATGCCGCCGCGGCCAAGCGCCTCGATATCAACCTGGACGATTGCATCATCTGGGTTGGCATGGACGTGCGCACGGAATCGGGCGACGTCGTGGGCTACTGCTCGGACGTTGAGTTCAAGCCGCGTTCGGGTATCGTGCAGACGTTCTACGTGACCGCCGGCACTGCCTCGAGTGTGCTGGTGGGCGACACACAGATGCCGCCGACGATGCTGCGCGGCTACGAGAACGGCGCGATGATTGTCTCGGACGAGGTCAAGTCGCTCGGGTATTCGGGTGGCGCGGCCGCCAAGGCTGCCGAGGCCAGTGTCGTGGTGGGCGATAAGGTCAAGAAGGGCGCCAAGGTGCTCGATGACAAGGGATCGGCCGCTGTGGACAAGGGCAGTCGCGCACTGGGCAAGCAGCTCGGCAAGACGCGCGGTATGTTCAAGGCCTTTAAGGACGAATATCAAAAGGCGAGCGGGGGCTCGTCAAAAGCTAGCAAATAGCGACGTACCAAATGACGGGGGGCGAGCCGGAGACATGTTGCTCCGGCTCGCTGTGTTTATGGGGGAGGGCACATGCGCCAAAACGGATCTAACTTAAACGGGCGCTCGGGTGCGCGTCCGACGGCGCGACGCGACCTGGGGCAGCTGCCCAGCGGTCAGCGTCGACGTCGCCGTAAACCCGGCGCGATGTACCTCAACCATAGCCGTGGGTTTAGCGATCGCAGCGCGCGCATCGGCAACGGGCGCTCACCGCGCCGACCGTCCCGCCTGCCCTATGCGCTCATCGCTGTCGGCTGTGCGCTCGTGCTGTTTATCGCTGCCGTCGTGGGCTATGTCAATCGCAGCGTGGACATTGTGCTCAATGGGGAGCAGGCTTCGGTGCGCGTGGGCTCCACGTTGCAGAACCTTATCGATGATCAAGGCCTGACCGACACCTACGATGCCGGCGACTTGTTGGCTGTCGACGATAGCGTGCTTACCCGCCGTGGCGGCGAAAAGCTGTCGGTGAAGGTGGACGGCAAACGGGTGAAGCAGGGCAAGTGGAATAGCCGCGAGCTAACGGGCGGCGAGAAAGTGACGGTCAAAGACGGCCGCGACACGTACGAGAAGCACGAGGTCCAGGTCACGACCATTGAGCCCAAGTTGAAGGTCGAGGGCACGGGCGCTATCGAATACGTTAAAACCTGGGGCGTTCGGGGCCGCTCCGAGGTATGGGTCGGCGAGCAGTCGGGCAAGACGCAGGACCGCGGCGAGGTCGTGCCCGCCACCGACTGCGTAGTCGAGTGCGCGAGCGTAGCGCCCAAGGGCAACGAAAAGTACGTGGCCCTGACATTTGACGAGGGTCCGAGCGGCGCGACCAAGCAGGTCTTGCAGGTGCTCAAGGAAAAGGGCGTCACGGCGACGTTCTTCCTTTCGGGCGATGCTGCGGAAGCCTCGCCCGCTACTGCCAAAGCGATTGTCGATGCTGGATGCGAGATCGGCTCCAACAGCTACAGCGATGATTCGCTCAAGGGCAAGGATCGCGAGGCGGTGCGCAAGCAGATCACGAAGGGCACCGAGGCGATTAAGTCGGCGACCGGCGTCGAGACGATGTTGCTGCGTGCTCCCTACGCCGCGTTTGACGAGCAAAACTGGATCGATGCGATGGACCTGGTGTCTGCCGTGGTCTCGTGGAATATCGATTCGGGCGACTGGCTGCTCAACGGCGCCGACGAACAGGTTTCGACAGTGCTCGAATCGGTGACTCCGGGCAACATTGTTTTGTTCACCGATAGCGACGAGTGCTCCGAACAGACGCTCGAAGCGCTGCCGCAGATCATCGATGGCCTTGTCGCCAAGGGCTACAAGATCGTGACGCTGAGCGATTTGGTTAAGACGGATACGTCGCTGAGCAAAAAACTCACCTCGCTAACGAAGACTTCCATGCCCAAGAACGCCGTGTTTCCCCAGCTCGCCGAAGATAACGACACCACAGACTAGTCATGGGGGACGTTCTTAAACGACTATGTCACGGATGCGTCAGCGTTTGGTATGCCTGCGATGTTTGGAGCATAAATTTGGCGTCACGGCGCGATGCTGATGCTATAGTTACTGCGGATAACAAGGGTCAAGAGAAAGGTTGCAGGTGAAATCCAAACCTCGACCATACAGTCGATGACCCCTTGCAGGTGCTTCTTGCGCATGCACGGGGTGTGAGCGCCGAGCGGTGTGCCGCCCGCGCATGCGTATACATATCTAAAAGTCCACGGATGGCGTGCCGGCATGGCCACGGTCCGAAGGAATAATGATGGGGAGCACCAGTGAATTATCTGAGTGAGATGCTCAAACTGCCGGTCTTGGACGTCGATGGCGAAAAGCTCGGCGTTGTGAACGATTTTGGCATTGCTACCGGCGAAGTTTTTCCGCACGTGACGTCGCTCGCGTTCCGCGGTCCCGGCAAGACGCCGTTTATGATCAGCTGGCGAAAATGGGTCGACCGTATCGACGAGACGGGCGTATACCTTAAGACGTCGGCCACCGAAATCCGTTTTTCGTACCTGCAGCCGACCGAACTCTTGCTCGCGCGCGACGTGCTCAATAAACAAATCGTCGACACGCAGGGCATGAAGGTCGTGCGCGTAAACGACATCAAGTTTTCCATGTCGGGCGAAAATCAGCTGCGCCTGCTGGGTGCCGAAGTCGGTGCCCGCGGTCTGCTGCGCGCAATCAGCCCCGCTCTTGAACATGTCGTCGAGGGCTTTATGAAGCACCTGGGCAAACCGCTCGGCGAGGACATCATCGCCTGGTCCTACATGGACCTGCTCGATCGCTCGACTAAGAACATCCAGCTGTCGGTGTCGCATAAGACGCTCGGCGAGCTGCATCCTGCCGACATTGCCGACATTATCGAGCAGCTCGATCCTCGCCTGCGCGCGCAGGTGTTCGCGCAGCTCGACACCGCCCAGGCCGCCGAGGCCATCTCGGAGTTCGATGACGACGAGCTCATGACCGAGATGCTCGAGGGCCTGTCCGACACGGATGCGTCGTCGATGCTGGCCATGATGGACCCGGACGACGCCGCCGACCTGATCGATGAGCTCGATTACGAGAAGGCCGAGAAGCTCCTGCGCCTGATGGGCGTTCAGGAGGAGAAGGCGATTCGTAACCTGCTGGGCTATGAGGAAAACACTGCCGGCCGCATTATGACCTCGGAGTTTGTCTCCCTGCCTGCCACGGCGACGGTCTGTGACGCCATCGAGGCGATCCGCAAGCTCGACGAGGATTTCGAAAGCGTCTACTACGTCTATACCGAGGATCCGAGCGGTATGCTGACCGGCGTGCTCTCGCTGCGCACGTTGATCGTGGCCGACCGCGACGCCACGCTGGGCCAGCTGGCCTACCGCGACCTGGTTTATGTGTCGCCCGACGAGGACCAGGAAGACGTAACGGATGAGATGACCAAGTACGACCTGGTCGCCATCCCCGTCTGCGATGAGAACCGCCACATCTTGGGCATTGTGACCTTCGACGACGCCATGGACGTTATCGCCGAGGAGCACCAGGAGGACCTGCAGATCGCAGGCGTCGGCTCGGGCGATAGCGCGTCCGACGACTCGACGAATGTGCTCAGCTGGTTTGTGCATCGCCAGTACTGGGTTGTCGTGTGGGGCATTGCCTCGTGCATCATGGCGGCAGTGCTGGGGACGGCGCTGGGCTCCGCGCATCTGGTGGTGTTCCCCATGTGCGCCATGCCGCTCGTGCTGCTGGCTGCCTCGCGTATGGTGTCGTTCGTCAAGAACTACTTCCTGGAGTACGACGGCCATGACGATGAACCCAAGCCGTATCTGGGATTCTTCTTCCAGAGCACGGGCATGGGCCTGATCCTGTCGCTCGTGACCTACCTGTGCGCTCAGCTGGTGCGCACCACGGCGTTCCCCGACGCGCCCATGCTTGAGGAGCAGCTCTTTACCGGCTGCTTTAACATCGCGGCCATCGTCTGCCTGATTGGCAACATGAGCGCTGTGATTTACCTGATGGTGCTGTTCTGGCGCGACGAGCACGACCTCAATACGTCGGGTACCGCCATGAACGTCATTGCCGTTATGATCTCGTGCGTGGCGTACTGTGCCGCTGCGGTGCTGCTCACCATGTCGGTCATGGGTTAGGTGGTCGCGTGCAAAATAGCAAGCAAAAGCAGGGCACCAAGCAAAAGCTGACCATCGCGGCCATCTTTGGTGCCATGGGCCCTGGCCTTCTGGCGGCGCTTTCGGGCAATGACGCCGGCGGCATCGCCACGTATTCCAGCGCCGGTGCCAGCTATGGTTACAAGATGCTCTGGATGCTTCCCGTCATGACCGTGCTGCTCATCGTGACGCAGGAGACCGCGGCGCGTTGCGGCTGCGTGACGGGCAAGGGCCTGGCCTCGCTCATTCGCGAGCGCTTTGGCGTGCGCAAGAGCGTGCTGGCCATGGCGGCGCTGCTGATTGCCAACACAGCCGTGACCATTTCGGAGTTTGCGGGTATCGCGAGCGGCCTTGCCCTCTTTGGCGTGCCGGCGAGCATCTCGGTGCCGCTTGTGGCGCTGATGGTTTGGATGCTTACCATGTCGGGTAGCTTCCAGCGTATCGAGAAGATTCTGTTGCTGGTGAGCTGTGTGTTTGTGACCTACATTGTCGCTGCAATTATGGCTGGTCCCAGTTGGGGCGAGGTGGCGGTCGATCTGGTTGTACCCAACATTCAAAATGACCCCAGCTACGTGTCGCTTGTGGTCGCGACGATCGGTACCACCATCGCGCCCTGGATGATTTTCCTGGCACAGAACAACGTGGTCGATAAGAATGCGGGCGAGGACGATATCGTGTTGCAGCGCATCGATACCGTGAGCGGCTCGATTGCCGCCGATGTCATTGCCGGTTTTATTATCATCACGACCGGTACGGTATTGTTCCCCGCGGGCATTCAGATTAGCGACGCTGCAGACGCTGCCCGCGCGCTGGAGCCCATTGCGGGCCAGTGGTCCACGGTGCTGTTTGCCTCGGGCCTGGTCGCGGCGAGCTTCTTGGCCGCCTGCGTGCTGCCGGGCGTTACATCCAGCGCTATCTGCGAGGCGTTTGGCTGGGAGCGCGGTGCCGATCGCAGCTGGGACGAGGCCCCGGTCTATCGCGGCATCATTACGGCAATCATTGGCATTTCTGCCGTGCTGGTGCTCATGCCCGGCGTCGACCTGTTCCAGATTATGATGACCTCGCAGGTCATCAACGGCGTGTTGCTGCCCGTGGTTCTGGTGTTTCAGGTGGTTATTGCCGCCGATCGGCACATTATGGGCGCCAACCGCAACGGCCGTGTGTGGAATGTGCTCACTTGGGCGACTATCGGCGTTATTACGGTGCTGACGGTCGTCATGTTTGTTCTGCAAGCGATGGGCTACAGCGCGTAGCACCTCTCTTGGACACTAAACAGGCCGCGCCATGGGCTGCGGCCTGTTTTTGTCTGCTATAGGGTGCTAGTTATATACCGATGTGCAGCTATCAAGCCGCCTCTGGGGTGAATTAACAGCCCAGAGGCGGCTTTGTAAGTCGCGGAAGTGGTCCCAAGCGCCGGATTGTAAGCAGATTTGGCGGTGCGTTACTTGTCGGTGCCTAGCTTGTGCGGTTTGTAGGCGAGGGCGTTGACGAGTGCCTCGGCAGCGGATTTGACAGCCGCCGGCTGCGGATCGTTAACGTGGTCCTCGGGGTGCACGGGTAGGTCCTTCTTGACGGCATCGTGGATGAGCTTAAGGTACTCGGTCACGCCGGCGGTCGAAAGATGCGTGCCATCGCCATCGAACAGGTCGTTGCGATTTGTGCTGTATCCGTACCAGTCGATAACACGCACGTTTTTATAGCGCTTGGCGGCGTTGGCGATGGCCTGGTTGGTAGAGCCAACCCACGGCTGCGGGCTGCGCGTGTTCACAAACACCACAATACGCTTATCTCCTGCATCGGCCATGATGGCGTCGATTTGGTCGTCGGTCACCAAGCCGTTGGTGCCCAGGGCAAAGACCACGATTTTGCCGGCAAGGTTCTGCTGGATATAGCCCTCAAATGTCGCGCGGCCCGCATCAAACTGGCGGCCCTTTTCGGCATCGATGTGGCTGTGCGGGAACACGCCGTCAAAGGCATCGACGGCGCGCAGGGACACGGAGTCGCCAATCATTAGCAGGTCGTAGGCTCCGTCGGGGAAGCCGTCGTCGTCTTTGTCGGAGTCGTCGGCCGCCTGCTGATCTTGAGGCTTTGCATTTTTGGCCTCCTTGTTTAGGATTTCGGCGCCCTCGCCGCTCAGCGCGGATGTGTCGGGCACAAAGACCAGGCCGCCCAGCGCCACAACAAGCACGACGGCGCAAACGGCGCAGGTGGGGACATGTGCGCGCATCCAGCCGGCGGGCGTGGTGGTGCCGTCGCGGAGCTCGGAAACGGTGCGCCCAAAAGCGCCCTTCCTAAACGGCGTTTCGATAAAGCGATAGGAGCACTCGGCCACGGCGACCACCAACAACACCTGCAAAATGTACTGCCACCAGGGCGTATCGTTGATGTTGGCGACCGGGTTCATAAGCAGCAGCAGCGGATAGTGCCACAGGTAGATGCTGTAGGAGCGCTTGCCGATCCATACGAGCGGCTCGGCGGCCAAGGCCCGTGCGACCATGCCCTGGGGCTGCACACATGCCGCGATAACCATCAGTGTGAGGATGGAGCACAGCAGCGTGCCTCCGCGATACTGAAACGCGGTATAGCCGTTGGTGAGCGCGACCATGGCGGCGAGTCCGACCAGGCCAACGCCGCCCATCAAATCGATGGATGCGGGGGAGGACCAAAAGCGTGCGAGCTCACTTGGCTTTGTCGTGGCGGCCTCGGCGGTGTCGCTCTTTGACTTGTCGTGCTTGCCGGCGCCGGCCAGTCGGTCGAGCCCCAGATGGCGGACAAGGCGCGCAGGCGCCAGGTCGCGATCGGGAATAAAGGCCATCCAGGCACCCAGCAGCAACGAGAACACGCGGGTGTCGGTGCCGTAGTACACGCGGCTGGGGTCGGTGGCGGGGTTGTAGAGCACCATCATGGCGACGGCGGATACCGCGGCAAGGCCCAGGACCACGCGGCGCGTGTTGGGCTTGCTCATGTGCACCGACACCATGGCGAGCAGCAGCGGCGGCCAAATAAGATAGAACTGTTCCTCGATGGCAAGCGACCAAAAGTGCGTGAGCGGCGAGGGGTCGCCCAAGGCGTTAAAGTACGAAACGTCCTGCATAATCTGCCACCAGTTATTAAAGAACAGCAGCGACGGCAGGATGTCGGGGCGCATCTTGGTGAGCATCACATGGTTAAAGACAGTGCACAGTGCGCAGGTCACCACCACGACGGTTACCACGGCGGGGAACAGGCGACGGATGCGGCGGATCCAGAAGCTCTTAAGATCGATACGACCGGTCTTTGCTATTTCGTTGATGAGCAGGCGCGTGATCAAGTATCCCGAGAGCACAAAGAAGATCGTGACACCGAGCAGGCCGCCCTGTGCCCACGTGAGGTTGAGGTGATAGAGCACCACCGCGACAACGGCGAGCGTGCGAAGGCCGTCGAGGGCGGGGATGTAGCGAGATTTGGGACGCGTGGGCGCCTGTTCTTTTGCGGCGCTGTCGGTGCGGGCGCCCTTGTTGGCGGGCGAGCGATGGGAGCCTGCAGCGCGGCGCGGCTCGGTGGTTTGGCGGTTAGTGCGCGAACGTTCGTGCGTCGCTTGTTGATCGCTCGCATGGCGTGAGCTGCGCGAGCTCGATCGCGGGAATTGTTCCATAAAACATCATCCAATGACGAGAATAATCAGCACGCTTTCATTGTAGCCGCCTACTCCTGTGAATGCTTGCTGCTGGCGTAAGCTCAAGTGCGCGTCCACATCAAAGTGAACTAAAGTTATAGAAGTGCGAGAGCGCACGATTGACGGCCGACAGCGGGTGCAGAGCCCGCGGACGAGGAGGTTTCCATGGCAGATTGCGGCATCGTTGCGGTGTTCGGCAGCATGAACATGGACCTTTCGGTGGCGTGCGAGCGCATGCCGCGTGCGGGCGAGACCGTCGGCGGCAGCGGGTTTATCACCAACGCCGGCGGCAAAGGCGCCAACCAGGCCGTAGCAGCTGCGCGCATGGGCGCGCGCACGCGCATGATCGGCGCGGTCGGCCGCGACGCGTTTGGCTCGTCGCTCGTGGCGGGGCTCCAAGATGCTGGCGTGGACTGTGACTTTGTGGCGTGTCGCGACGACGTGGAGACGGGAACGGCGACCATCATTCGCTGTGAGGGCGATAACCGCATCGTGCTGTCGCCGGGCGCTAACCATGCGCTCGCGGGCGAGGACGTTGCTCGCGCGCTGAGGCGCCTGGTGGCCGATGAGCTCGACGGCGACGCCAGCGATATTGCCCCGGCTGCCGGAAGCGTCTTTATCGCCCAGGGCGAATGTGACCTTGCAGCGACGGCCGAGGCGCTTGTTTGCGCTCACGAGCTGGGGTTCTATACGGTCTTTAATCCAGCGCCTGCCTGCGAAGTGCCTGCGGAGGTCTGGCCTGCAGTCGACCTGGTTTGTCCCAACGAGACTGAGTGCCAGGTGCTGACGGGCATCTTGCCTGCAGACGATGCGAGCTGCGTCGCGGCGCTCAATGCCTTGCTCGCCAAGGGTGCCGAAGCCGCGGTCATCACGCTGGGCGGCGCCGGCTCGGTTACGCTCGGCGACGACGGCGAGCTGCTGCGCATGCCGGTGCTTTCGAGCGCGGTGGTCGATACGACGGCCGCGGGCGATACATTTATCGGTGCGCTTGCTGCGGCTCGTTTGGAGGGCTTGCCACTCTTTGAGTGCATGGCCGCGGGTGCTCGCGCCTCGGCGGTGACGGTGTCGCGCTTGGGCGCGCAGCAGTCGATTCCCACGCGCGCCGAAGTTGAGCGCGTGTTTGGTTTAGACGATTTAGTACAAGACGGAGAAGCGGAGTAGAACAATGGCAATCAAGAAGCTGATCCTTGATCTGGATATGGGTGTGGACGATGCGATGGCGCTTGCCTATGCCATCGCGAGCCCCGAGGTTGAGCTCGTGGGCATTACCACGTGTTTTGGCAATGTGCGCGTCGACCAGTCGGCGCGCAACTGCCTGGCGGTGCTGGACCTGTTGGGCCGTCCCGAGGTGCCGGTGTACCTGGGCGCCGACCGTCCTCTGCAGGCGACTGAGCCTTATACGCCGCCGGCGTCCACCGTACTCATTCACGGCAAGAACGGCATCGGCGGCGCGAGCGTGCCCGCGTCGTCCTACGAGCCGGTGGGGGCGACGTCGGCCGACGGCAACGCTGCAGTCGATTATCTGATCGATGCCGCGCGCACCTATGGTCCCGATCTGGTCTACGTAGCGACCGGCCCGCTCTCCAACCTGGCGCTTGCCCTGGAGCGCGATGCGGCGGCGGTGATGTCTATCGGCCGCGTGGTGGTGATGGGCGGCGCCCTGACCGTGCCCGGCAACGTGAGCGCGGGCGCTGAGGCCAACATGGCAAGCGATCCCGAGGCGGCCGATGCCGTGCTGCGCTCGGGCCGCAAGCTCACCATGGTGGGTCTGGACGTGACGCATCGCGTGGTGCTCACGCGTCGCGACATTGCCGGATGGACGGGCTCGGGCACCATGGCCGGCTGCGCATTTGCGAGCATGGTCGAGCACTACATTGGCTCGTACGAGATGAACGCACCCTACCTGGGTGGTTGTGCGCTGCACGATCCGCTGGCCGTTGCCGTGGCGATTGACCCCACGCTTGTAGGTGCGCTCGGCTGCAACCTGCGTGTTGATCTGCTGGGCGAGTATCGCGGCCGCACCATTTGCGACGAGCATCGCCTGTCCGATCCGGACAAGAGCGCGCTAGTGGCGCTGACCGTGGATGCCCCGCGCTTCCTGTCCGAGTTCAAGACGCGCATGGCCCGTGTTCTTGGCTAAATGATTTCCGTGCCCCGCCCCATGTAGTCAATTTGGGACGGGGCTTTTTTAGCTACCGAGTAAATGTGCCCGTTGGGGGAATAGTCGTGCCACTTCGCTTGACAACAGGCTAAACTAGCTCATAAACATTTACTACTCTGTTTAGATTGAATTTGCGGCCGTTTAGTTGTCGAGTCATCAAGTTGCGATGCTCTGCCACGGCCGTTGCTAGGGGGAACAATGGCCAAAGCAAGTGTTCGCGAGATCAGCCGCATCACCGGTTTTTCGCCTGCGACCGTGTCCAACGCGCTCAACCGCAAGCGCAGCGTGAGTGAAGAGACCGCCAAGGTCATCCTGGAGTGCGCGCAATCGCTTGGCTATCAGCAGTCGACGCAGCTCGAGAGCATTCAGTTTGTGCTCGCGCGCAAGACGGGCGCCATTCTGGACGAGAGCACCTTCCATCCCGCGGTCATCGAGGGCGTGGAGCGCCAGGCGCGTCGTCACGGCATGAGCACGAGCTTTGTCTCGCTCGACTTTAGCGACTTGGACGCCGTGCGTCCGAAGGTCGAGGGCCTGATCGCCGATCCGTCCGCCGCTATCGTGCTGATGGGTACCGAGTTGGGTGAGGAAGACTACGCCCTGTTTGCCAACGCTGCCGCCCACCTGATCGTGCTCGATGGCTGGAGCGATCGTCAGTACTTCGATGCCGTGGTCATTGCCAACACCGACTCGGTGCTGCGCGCCGTGGATCACCTCATCGAGAAAGGTCACAGGCAGATCGGCTATCTGGCAGGCGACCTTCGCATCCGCAACTTTAAGGATCGCGAGCGCGGCTATCGCCAAGCGCTTGAGGACGCAGACCTTGAGGCCAACCCGACATGGCGCGTTACGCTGGGCACCACGCTCGAGGGCGCCTATCGCGACATGGGCGCATGGCTCGACAGCGTCTCGCGCGACGACCTGCCGACGGCTTTCTTTGCCGAAAACGACGTGCTCGCCGTGGGTGCCATGCGCGCGCTCAACGAGCACGGCATACGCGTGCCCGAGGATGTCTCGATCATCGGCTTTGACGATCTGTCTTTGGGCGCCTTCTCCAACCCGCCGCTCACCACGGTGCACGTTCCCAAGCACGAGGTGGGCGAGATCGCGGTGCGCCGCCTGGTGGGCAACATCCGCAATCCCAAGAGCTATACCTGCAAGACAGCCGTATCGACCTATTTTGTCGAGCGTCAGAGCGTGCGTGAGATCTAGGCAAAGGCAACGCCGGGCCGCAGGGCGGCAAAGCTCGCTACGGCAGAACAATTACGTCATCCAAAAGGGGTCCTTCGGGGCCCTCTTTTTGTTGCCCTTGTATGTTCAGTTTGTTTACATACCGTTTAGGCTGATTTCTCTACCGCCCACGGGTATCTCGCGTTAAACTTCTAAACACTGGAGTAAAAATTTAGTAAACAGAACAAAACGAAACATGCGTCTGTTTACTGAACATGTGATTAGGGGAGGACGTACATGGACAAGATCAAGCTCGGTTTTGTGCCCACGCGCCGCAGTATCTTTAGCGCGCCGGACGCAATCAAGTATCGCGGCCTGACGGCTGATCGCCTGCGTGAGATCGGCGTCGACATCGTGGATATCGACGACATCAATGACGAGGGCCTGCTGTTCGACGACAGCCACATTGAGCCTATCGTCAAGAAGTTCCGCGCCGAGGGCGTCGATGGCATTATGCTGTGCCACGCCAACTTTGGCACCGAGTACGTTTGCGCTCGCCTTGCCCGCGAGCTCGGCCTACCCGTGCTGCTGTGGGGCCCGCGCGACGAGCGCCCCGAGCCCGACGGCACCCGCCTGCGCGATAGCCAGTGCGGCCTGTTCGCCACCGGCAAGGTCCTGCGCCGCTTCCAGGTTCCCTTCACCTACATGACCAACTGCCGCCTGACCGATCCCGAGTTCGAGCGCGGCGTTTGGGACTTCTTGGCCGTGTGCAACGTGGTCAAGACCTTTAAGCACACCCGCATCCTGCAGATGGCCACCCGTCCGTTCGACTTCTGGTCGACCATGTGCAACGAGGGCGAGCTGCTCGAGAAGTTCAACATCCAGCTTTCGCCCATTCCCATGACCGAGCTTGTCCAGGCCGTGCGCGACGCCCAGGCCGACGAGCAGGCCATGGCTACCATGCTTGCCCACATCAACGACAGCTTTGAGATCTGCATCCCCGAGGATAAGGTTCCCGCGGTCGCCGGTCTTGCCATCGCCATGAAGCGCCTGGTCGAGAAGTACGGTTGCAACGCCGGCGCCATTCAGTGCTGGAACGCTCTGCAGGACGAGCTGGGCATTATGCCCTGTGCCGCCAACGCCATCCTCAACGAGATGGGCATTCCTATCGTATGCGAGACCGATATCCACGGCGCCATCACCGCGCTGATGGTCGAGGCCGCCGACCTGGGCCGTCACCGCGGCATGTTCGCCGACTGGACCGTGCGCCATCCCGATAACGAGAACGGCGAGCTGCTGCAGCACTGCGGCCCCTGGCCCTGCAGCTGCGCGGCCGTCAAGCCCAAGCTCACCTATCCGCTGGCTTTCGATCACCCCGGCGCGCTGACGGCCGAGGCCAAGCATGGCGACCTCACCCTTGCCCGCTTTGACGGCGACAACGGCGAGTACTCGCTGCTGCTGGGTAACGCCCGCGGCATCGACGGCCCGGCCGGCATGGGCACCTATCTGTGGGTCGAGGTCGACAACCTCAAGCGCCTCGAGGCCAAGATCGTCGAGGGTCCCTACATCCACCACTGCGTCGCTATTCACGCCAACGTGGTGCCGGTGCTCTACGAGGCGTGCAAGTACCTCGGTATTGCCCCCGACCTGTACGACCCCATCGAAGAAGACGTTAAAGCCTACCTGCGAGGAGAGTAGAAATGGCAACTATCGAAGAGCTTGAGTCCCTGCGTTGGGACCTTCGCCGCGATTGCGTCGATATCATCATGGCTGGCGCTGGCGGCCACATCGGCGGTGACATGTCGGTGATCGACGCCCTCATGACCCTCTATGCCAACCACCTCAACATCTCGCCCGAGACCGTCGACGATCCCAACCGCGACCGCTTCGTGCTCTCCAAGGGCCACGCCATGGAAGCCTACTACGCGGTGCTCTGCCACGAGGGCTATCTTGACCTCGATGACGTCAAGGCCCGCTTCTCCAAGTTCGGCAGCCCCTACATCGGCCACCCCAACAACAAGCTCAAGGGCATCGAGATGAACTCGGGCTCGCTGGGTCACGGCCTGCCGGTGGCCGTGGGCATGGCGCTCGCCGGCAAGATGGACGGCCGCGACTACCGCGTCTACACCATCATGGGCGACGGCGAACTTGCCGAGGGCTCGGTCTGGGAGGGCGCCATGAGCGGCGGCAACTACCAGCTCGATAACCTGTGCGCACTCGTGGACCGCAACCGCCTGCAGATCAGCGGCAGCACCGAGGATGTTATGAAGCAGGACTCGCAGGAGGAGCGCTGGGCCGCCTTCGGTTGGAACGTGCTCTCCATTCCGGGCAACGACGTCCGGGCCATCGACGCCGCGCTGACGCTTGCGGCCGAGACCTGCGGCAAGCCCACGGTCATCATTCTCAACACGGTGAAGGGCTATGGCTCGCCCGTCATGGAGGACAAGGCCGCCTGGCACCATCACCTGCCCAATGATGAGGAATATGCTCAGATCATCGCCGATTTCGCTGCCCATAAGGAGGCCGTCAATGGCTAACAAGATCGCCAATCGCAAGGTTATCTGCGACACGCTGCTCGAGGCCGCGAAGACCGATAAGGACATCGTCGTCCTATGCTCCGACTCCCGCGGCTCCGCATCGCTCACGCCGTTCTTTGATCAGTATCCCCAACAGTCCGTCGAGGTCGGCATTGCCGAGCAGGACCTGGTGAGCATCGCCGCCGGCATGGCTTCGTGCGGAAAGAAGGCCTGGGCCGCCTCGCCGGCGTCCTTTGTGACCACGCGCTCGTATGAGCAGTGCAAGGTCGACGTCTCGTACTCCAACACCAACGTCAAGCTCATCGGCATCTCGGGCGGCGTGTCCTATGGCGCCTTGGGCATGAGCCATCACTCCGCGCAGGATATCGCCGCCATGAGTGCGATTCCCAACATGCGCGTGTATCTGCCGAGCGACCGCTTCCAGACCGCCGAGCTCGTGCGGGCCCTGGTCGCCGACAACAAGCCGGCCTACATTCGCGTGGGCCGCAACCCGGTCGAGGACGTGTATACCGAGGACGAGTGCCCGTTCCAGATGGATCGCGCCACCTGGGTGCGTCGCGGCACCGATGTGACGCTCGTCGCCACCGGCGAGATGGTCCGCCATGCCGTGGACGCTGCCGACCTGCTGGCCGAGCAGGGCATCTCGGCAACGGTGCTCGACATGTATTGCGTCAAGCCGCTTGACGCCGAGGCCGTGATTGAGGCTGCCGGTGCCACGCGCGCCGTCGTGACGGTCGAGGAGCACAGCCCCTTCGGCGGCCTGGGTTCTATGGTCGCGCAGGTGGTGGGCGAGCATTGCCCGCGTCCGGTCAAGTGCCTCTCCCTGCCCGACGCACCGGTCATCACCGGCACGAGCCCCGAGGTCTTCGCACACTACGGCCTGACGGGTGCCGGAATTGCGCAGACCGTCGCCGAGTTCCTCGGCAACTAGTAGATACAGACGCTGCGCGGCCGCCAAGCACCGCACCTTGCCGTTCAAACCGTCGCTTGCGTACGCAAAGTACGCGGCGCTCCTCTTTCACGGCAATCTGCGGCACTTGACGGCCGCTCGCTCCTTGTCCGCCAGTCGTCTTTGATTTGGCGGAAGGAATGGGAGAGTACATGAGCAAATACATCATCGGAATCGATCAATCCACGCAGGGCACCAAGGCACTGCTGGTGGACGAGGGCGGCCATTTGATTCATCGTGCCGATCGCTCGCATCGCCAGATTGTCAACGAGGCCGGCTGGGTGAGCCATGATCCGGCCGAGATCGCCGCCAACGTGTTGGCCGTGGCGCGCGCCGTGGTGGAGGAGACCGGGGTCGATCCTGCCGACATCGCCGGCATCGGCATCTCCAACCAGCGCGAGACCACCGTTGCCTGGAACCGCGCGACGGGCGAGCCGCTGTGCGACGCCGTAGTGTGGCAGTGCGCCCGCGCCCGCGAGCTGTGCGACAAGCTGGCCGCGCGCGGGGGTGTGGCCGAGCTGGTGCGCGACACGACGGGCCTGGTGCTCTCGCCCTACTACCCGGCGGGCAAGATGGCTTGGATCATCGCGAACGTTCCCGCTGCTGTCGAGGCTGCCGCGGCAGGCGAGCTGTGCCTGGGCACCATCGATGCCTGGGTGGTCTGGACGCTCACGGGCGGCGCGGAGTTTCGCTGCGACTGGTCCAACGCCAGCCGCA
Source organism: Collinsella sp. HCP28S3_G2 (assembly GCF_052065125.1). NCBI lineage: Bacteria > Bacillati > Actinomycetota > Coriobacteriia > Coriobacteriales > Coriobacteriaceae > Collinsella > Collinsella sp. HCP28S3_G2. The sequence continues at coordinate 137,767 of NZ_JBQHUO010000003.1, read as the reverse complement.
CGCAGCTCTTTGACCTGCGCCGTGGCTGCTGGAGCGAGCCGGTGTGCGAGGCCTTTGGCGTCGATGCGGCCTGCCTGCCGCAGGTGACCGATTCCGATGGCCTGTTCGGCATGACGGACCTGGGCGGCTTTTTGCCGGCACCCGTGCCCATTCACGGCGTGCTCGGCGACAGCCATGCCGCTTTGTTCGCGCAGGGCTGCCATAGCCGCGGCATGGCCAAAGCGACCTATGGCACCGGCAGCTCGGTCATGATGAACGTCGGCGACGAGTTCGTTGCCAGCTCGCACGGGCTTTCGAGCTCGCTCGCATGGCGTATGGACGGCGTGACCGAGTACGTGCTCGAGGGCAACGTGAGCTACGCCGGCGCCGTCAAGACGTGGCTGCGCGACGATCTGGAACTCATCAATAACCCCGAGGAAGTTACCGACCTGTGCTACGCCGCCAATCCGGCGAGCCGCGTCTACTTTGTGCCGGCGTTTACCGGTTTGGGCGCGCCGCACTGGGCGAGTGACGCCGAGGGCTGCGTCTTTGGCATGACGCGCACCACGGGTCGCGCGGAGTTCGTGAAGGCCGCCGACGAGTCGATCGCCTATCAGATCTTTGACGTGATCGATGCGATGGTCGAGGATTCGGGTGCAACGTTGGCCGAGCTTCGTGTTGACGGCGGTCCCACGCGCGACGCGTACCTGATGCAGTTTGAGAGCGACTTGGTTGGCTCGCCCATCCGCATCGCGAGCAACGACGAGATGAGCGGCCTGGGTGCGGCCTGGGCCTGCGGCATCGCGCTGGGCATGTACACGCGCGAAGTCGTCGATGTCTACGGCGCCCGCGGCATCGTGGAGCCGTCGATGCCCGCTGACGAACGCGCCAAAAAGATCGCCGGCTGGCGCCACGCCGTGAAATCAACGATTGCCTACACAGCCTAGAATGATTTGTTGGACGGGATTAAAAACTCATTGATCCCCGTCTCGGGCAGCTCATTTGGGACGGGGCTTTTTTGACTGGTATGATTGGTGCGACCATTCGAACCAGCTAAAAGACCCCCGTCCCAAATTGACTATCGAGAGGATCTGCCATGGAGCGTATCGCGAGCTTTTCCGTTGACCATTTGCAGCTTGAGCCCGGCGTGTACGTGAGCCGCATCGACCGCGATCCGGCGACCGCCGCTGTCGTCACCACCTTTGACCTGCGCCTGACCACGCCCAACAAGGAGCCGGTCATGAACACGGCCGAGTGCCACACCATCGAGCACCTAGGCGCGACATTCCTTCGCAACCATGCCGAGTGGTCGAGCCGCATTGTCTACTTTGGCCCCATGGGCTGCCGCACGGGCTTTTACCTGGTCGTGTTTGGCGAGGTGACGAGCGAGGAGATTCTGCCGCTCGTGCGTGAGTTGTTTGAGTTTGTCGCCGACTTTGAGGGCGATGTCCCCGGAGCCGCTCCCGAGGAGTGCGGCAACTACCTGGACCAGAACCTTCCCATGGCAAACTGGCTCGCGCGCCGCTACCTCGACCGCGACCTGGCCGATATCGACGAGAAGCACCTGCACTATCAGCAGGCGTAAGGGTTTTATCGCCCAAAACGCGCGCATTGGGCGCTTTCGCTTATGCGGGGGCGCCTTTTTGTTGAGTGGTCTGGACGAGCGTTCAAAATCGCTCATGTTTGTTCTAGAATGTTCGTATAGTCACATTTACGAACAGGAGTGAACATGCATATCTACTCTGTCAACGATCTCGAGTTCAAGTCCTATGGCCGCGTGTGGGACGACGTCCCGTCCGGCCTGACCGCCCCACTCGTCGAGGCACTCTCCGCTACGCCCATCCCCGAGGGCAGTAAGTACGTGGCGCGCGCGCCGGAGCTCGAGGGCGTCAAAGATGCCGACAAGCTTGGCTTTCTCATGTTTGGCGGCCGTCCCTTCCAGCTCGGCTGGTGCAATGGCCACAACACGCGTCTCAACTGCCTGGAGTACCACCGTGCCAGCGAGTTCAACCTGGGGGCGCGTGACTTTATCCTACTCGTGGCGCATCGCTGGGAGATCGAGGGCGGCAAGCTCGACACCGCGTGCGTCAAGGCGTTTCGCGTGCCGGCGGGCAAGGTTGTCGAGGTTTTCAACACCACGCTCCACTACACGCCGTGCATGGTCGACGACGGTGGCTTCCAGGTGATGGTGGCGCTGCCCGCCGGCACCAACGGTCCGCGTCCCGAGGCTGCGGCCGATATGCCTGCTGCCGGCGACAGCTACTGCTACTGGAAGGCCGACAAGTGGGTTCTCTGCCATGCTGACAGCCCCAAGGCAGCCGAAGGCGGCTACGTAGGTCTCATCGGCAAAAACCTCGACATCGCCTGTGACTAGAATCTTCTGTCTCGATCTGTAACATCTAGCGGGCTAAATCGTCTCTACCTGTTACAGATTTAGACAAACTGCAAGGGACTGGCCGAACAATCTCAATCTGTAACACCAGGCCCGGTTTTGGCGGCCTAACTGTTACAGATCGAGACAAACCGCTCCAAACCGCCACAAAGGTGCCTGTCCCCTTTGTGGTGGATTGGGCAGGCGGGTATCAAAAAGTGTCAGGCGGGGTGGCTGCCGGGCGCCTGCACGCGAAAAGAAGTATCGGCCTGTGCCACTGCCGTTGAGCGACGCGTTGTTTGCAGGGATACTGAGCCTATGACAACAGCGTGCGAAAGGATTGATACATGGCTTTCCGTAATGACTTCCTGTGGGGCGGCGCAACGGCTGCCAACCAGTGCGAGGGTGCCTACGACGTGGACGGCCGCGGCCTGGCCAACGTGGACGTGGCTCCGCACGGCCCCGAGCGCTATGCGGTGGTCTCCGGCCAGCGTAAAATGCTCGACTTCGAGGACGGCTATTACTATCCCGCGCAGACCGGCATCGATTTCTATCACCACTACAAAGAGGACATCGCTCTCTTTGCCGAGATGGGCTTTAAGACCTTCCGTATGAGCCTGGCTTGGACCCGCATCTTCCCCAACGGCGACGAGACCGAGCCCAACGAGGCTGGCCTGGCCTTCTACGAGGACGTATTCCGCGAGTGTCAGGCGCACGGCATCGAGCCGCTCGTGACCATCACGCACTTCGATTGCCCGATTCACCTCATCAAGGAGTACGGCGGCTGGCGCAACCGCAAGCTCATCGACTTCTACAAGAACCTCGCGACTACGATCTTTACCCGCTACAAGGGGCTGGTGAAGTACTGGCTCACCTTCAACGAGATCAATATGATCTTGCACCTGCCGTTTATGGGTGCCGGTCTGGTCTTTGAGGAGGGCGAGAACAAGGAGGCCGTCGAGTACCTGGCCGCCCACAACGAGCTCGTCGCCAGCGCTTGGGCAACCAAGATCGCCCACGAGATCGACCCCGAGATCAAGATCGGCTGCATGCTCGCCGCGGGTAGCTACTACCCCTACAGCTGCCGTCCGGGCGACGTGCGCCAGGCGCAGCTCGATAACCAGGACAACTACTTCTTCGTCGACGTCCAGAGCCGCGGCTACTACCCGGCATATGCCGTCAAGAAGCTCGAGCGTCTAGGCATCGATGTGGGCATGACGGACGAGGACCGCGAGATCCTGGCCGCTAACACTGTCGACTTCATCAGCTTTAGCTATTACAGCACCCGCTGCTCTGCCGGTGCCGATAACCCCGATGTCGAGCGCACCCAGGGTAACGCCTTCGCCGGCGCCAAGAACCCCTACCTGCAGGAGAGCCAGTGGGGCTGGGCCATCGATCCGCTGGGCTTCCGCATCACCCTCAACGACCTGTACGACCGTTATCAGAAGCCGCTGTTTGTGGTCGAGAACGGTCTGGGCGCCAAGGATGTTGTCGAGGAGGATGGCTCCATCAACGACGACTACCGTATCGACTACCTGCGCCAGCATATCGCCGCGATGCGCGATGCGGTGACCGAGGACGGCGTTGACCTGCTGGGCTACACCACCTGGGGCCCGATCGACCTGGTGTCTGCCGGTACGGGTGAGATGTCCAAGCGCTACGGCTTTATCTATGTGGACCGCGACGATGCAGGCAACGGTACCCTCAAGCGTTCCAAAAAGAAGAGCTTCGACTGGTACAAGAAGGTTATTGCTTCTAATGGTGAGGACCTGTCCTAAGGAAGCTGAGACACTCAACTTCATAGCCTTCTAACCAAGGCGCCCGGCGAGTAGTTATTGCTCGCCGGGCGTCTTGCCGTCTGCGGATTTTGGGACATGCGGCCCGCTTTTGGGCCCGCCTGTCGGTACACTAAAGGGACTATGAGTACCCGCGAGCGACATATCGGCCACGCGGCCGCCCGGACCGCTCCGGTTGCGGATCCCAGGGGCGGCAGGCTCTTCGCCATGCCGCGATTCCTTGTTGGCATAACACATCAGGTGTACCGTCACCGCGTCTTTGCTATCGCCGGCGCCATCACCGCGCTGTTCCTCATGCTTTTGGCGATCTTGCCGGTGCTGTTCGCCTTCGACCCCAAACTTTCTAACGCCGTGCCCGCCTATAGCGAGGTGTCCGAAGAGGTCGTGGATGCGCTCGCCCATTCGAGCCCTCTCCCGCTGCTTGTCGCCGCAATTGTATTTTCGACTTGGGGCGTGTTGGTCTATCTGCGTTGTTTGGACTATGTGTTGCGCCGCCGCCTTGTTGCCATCGCCACCATCTGTGCCCTGTGGATGATCGAGGTCATTCTCAAGTACAAGTCGTTCACGCCGTTCTATGCCACCATGCTGTGGTACCTGTACTACGTGCCCATGACGCTCATTCCGCTGCTCTACCAGCTCTGCGGCCTGCGCCTTGCGGGCCTGGAGCAACGCCGCCTGGGTCGCCGCTACCGTGCTGCGCTGTGGATTGTGGCCATCCTGCTTATCGGATTTGTGCTCACCAACGATTTTCACCAGCAGGTCTTCCGCTTTGACCGTACAAGCGACACCTGGAGCAACGATTACACGTACGGCCGGGGTTATTTCGCCTTCCTCGTGTGGACGGCCTTTAACTTCGTGGCCTTTTTTATCCTGGTTGGTCGGTCCTCGTCCTTTCGCATCCAACGTTTCTCGGGCATGGCGGCGCTCGTGCTGCTGGGCGGCGCATTCTTTGCCATCTCATATGTTCTGCGCGTGCCCTGGGCATGGAGGCTCAACTTTTCGCTCGTCTATTGCATCCTGTGCGTGGTGGCGATGGAAATCTGTCTCGATTGCGGTGTCATTCCGTCGTACCACGATATCGCCGGCATCTTCGACACCTTGCCGCTTGACCTCAAAGTTCTAACGCGCGACCTGCAGGAGGTCTATGCCACGCCGGTGTCAAAGCCAATGCCGGTAGGCGTGCGCGAGGAGTTGCGGAACCAGGAGCACGGCCGCGCCCATGCCTTTACCGTGGCGTCCGATCCCGATGTGATGTATCGTGCTTTTCCGCTGCTGGGGGGATCGGCCCTGCTTGCCCAAGACGTATCGGAGCTCAACGAGCTCAATCGCGAACTGGCACATCGTCGCATGGAGCTGCAACGCCAAAACGAGCTGCTTGCCGCCGACTACGACCTTAAGACACATTTGGCAGATCAAGAGGCCGAGACCTTGCTAGTCCAAGACGTGGACCAGGCGCTTGCCCGCGCGCTCGAAGAGATGTACGACTTGTTGAGCTCACTGCCGCCGTTGACTGACGAGGAATCTTCGCGCGAGCGTTACCGCATGCTGCAGCGCGCCAAGATGCTCGTTGCCTATTGCAAACGGAAGGGGTCGCTCACGTTGGCACAGCACGGGGAGAGCGGTTTTGACCGCGACCGCATTCAGCTCATTGCCAACGAGCTCGCAAGCGACCTGCGCACGATCGATGTCGATTGCGCCTCGATTATTGCCATACGGCGCCCGATGCACGCCAGTACGGTAAGCGCGCTGTACGACTGCGTGTATGACTTTGCGTTTTTTGCCTACGCCACCGATCATCCGGCACTTATGTATCACTTGGGCGACCATGACCGATGCAGCGTCGAGCTGCGCGCCACACTTTTTTCCAACGATGATGAAGATCTTTCGCAGACGCCCGCTGCGCAAGAGCTCGAAAGCGCTTTGCAAGGGCGCAACGTGGCATACCGCCTTGAGGGCGAGTCCGGTCAGCTGCGCATGATCGTCTTGATGCCGAGGGCGGGTGAGTGACGATGCAGATTTCGCTCATACTTCCCCAAATCGTTGCGCTCGATGTTGTCTTTGCCCTGGCTGCGTGTCTGCAGACGATCCACGTCCCGCTCATCGCATCGCGCCGCTCGTCCTATAACCGTAAGGTGATTTGCGCCTACGAGGCGAGTCTTGTGCTTCACCTGATGATTTCGGCGCTCATCTTGTTCACGTCGTCTGGCTCGTATCTGGTGGCGCCGCTTGACGTTTGCGCCAGGGCAATGGGCGGAGCGTTGTGGCTCAATGCCGCAATCTTTGCCTATGGCGTGGTACTTATGGTGCGCTATCGTCGCCTCGTCATGCTGGTCGAGCTGTTGCTTGTTGTCGCCGTTACACCACCGGTGGTTTTTGCCATGGGCTCGGCGTGGACCGTTGTCCTTATCGCAGAGGGAGCGTTCTTCCTGTTCCGTTCCATCGCGGCGCTCTTGATGGACGTCCGTAACCGCCAAGAGGATATCACCTTGTTCTCGACGATCGAGACCATCAACGTGATTCCCGTGGGCATCCTGTATCTAGACCCGAGGGGCCGTCCGCTGCTCATGAACCGCTGCATGCGCAAAAACCTCGTAGAGCTCCATATGCCCACCGACCTGGGCGACATGAGCAGCACATGGAACGACCTGCGCAAACTGAGCATGCAAATGCCCGAAAGCAGCGCCAATCGCGCCCATATCGACCTTGATCGCTTTGGTAGGGATCGCGCCGTGGTCGAGATCTCTCCTTCCGAGATTCGTCTGTTCGTGCGTGACTCCGTTACGGTCTCGAGCCGTCCGTTCGAGCGCGTCGTCGGCCTGGACGTGACGGAATACGCACACGCCTACGACCGTCTGGCGCAAGCCAACCACCTGCTTGAGCGTGCTGGCCAAGAGCTCCAGGCCCAGATTGAAGAAGCCAAAAAGGTTGCCGACAATGCGGCCTACCTACGTATGCGTGCCCGCGTTCACGATGTGATCGGCCAGCGCCTGTCCATTCTTCATCGCTATTTGGAGGAGGGACGTCTGGATGATGAGTCGCTCGAGCAGATTGACCCGTTGCTGCGCTCAATCGCCGCCGATTTGCGCAGTGGCGGTGCCAGCGAGCCTGCAGAGCAGCTGAGCGATATCGTCCACGCCTTTGGCTTGGTGAGTGTGCAGATCGATGTTGAGGGTGCGCTGCCTGAGGACGCGCGTGTCGCCGCCGCATTTTTGCAGATTATCCGCGAGGCCTCGACCAATGCCACCAGGCATGCGCAGGCGCATCGGGTCCACGTGCGCCTGTGGCAGGAGGGGACGAATGCTGGCGCCGTCGCGCGCATGACGATTTCTAACGACGGGTCCCCGGCCCCCGTATCGTATCGCGAGGGAACGGGTATCCCAGGTATGAGGCATGTCGCGCAAGATTTGGGCGGCGGCCTGGAAGTCCACGCCGCCCAGCCCTTTACGCTTGCGGTGTCCATCCCGCTGAGCCCCAACGCCACGGTCCAAAGGAGAAGTTCATGATCCGCGTGTTAATTGTCGAAGATCAGGCCATTCTGCGCGAAAGCCTGGCGCGCTCCGTTGGCGACCAGCCCGATATGACCGTCGTCGCCGCGATCGCCGATGCCTCCGAGGCCTTGGGTGTCGCGCTCAAGGAGCACCCGGACATGATATTGATGGACGTGTGCACCGAACACGATTCAAACGGCATCGTGGCGGCGGCGCGCATCAAGGAGCAGCTGCCCGAGTGCCGCGTCATCATCATGACAGGCATGCCCGAGATCACTTTTGTCGATCAGGCTCGCGAGGCGGGCGTCGATAGCTTTGTGTACAAGAACGTTGGTATCGACGAGCTGTTCGCCGTGATGCGCTCCACGCTGGCGGGCTACTGCACGTTTCCCAAGCCGCCCGAAAGCATTTTTTCGGGCACGGCGGCACTCGACGATGTCGAGCTGTCGATTTTGCGCCTTGCCTGCGAGGGCAAAAGCCGCCGCGAGATCGCGGCCGAGCTGTTTATGAGTGAGGGTACCATCAAGCGTCGCATCTCGGAGATCCTAAGCAAGACCGGCTACGACAACATCATGCGCCTGGCCGTGCGCGCGGTAACGGAGGGCAGCATCGTTCCCAACATGGAGCGCCCGTAATCGACGCGCTCGCCGTGTTCCGGCGCCGTAAAGATAGGCCGCCCGCCGTTTTGCATCAGAAAACGACGGGCGGCCTGCTTGTGCGGCTGTGCTGTCGGCATAAAAACGACGGGGCCGCAGGATCAACTCCTGCGGCCCCGCCTGGCAAGTGCGCGGATGCGTCCGCCAATCCGCGGCTGATGTTACGTGCCGCTACGCGATGGTTGCGGTGTAGGAGGCGACGTCCTCGTAGGAATCGGTCAGGTAGGCGTCGATGCCGATGGTCGTGTTGACCAGGTCGTCAAGGCTGTCAAGCTCGCCGCTCGAGAACGTGAATTCCTCGGTGGCGTTGGTGCCGGGCATCAGGTTAGCCGAGAACCAGGGTTCCTTCATGGTGCCGTTGACGTTGGTCTTGCCGGAGGGAGCGTAGAAGGTCAGGTCCTTGTCGCTCTTGTTGGTGATATTGACGACAAAGCCGATGTCGCCCCATTCGTCCTTGAACTTCTCGGTGATGGTGATGGTGCACAGATCGTCATCGGCGACGGTGACGGCGGGGGAGATTTCGACGCTCTGGACATCGTCGTCTTCGACGGCCTCATCGATCTCCTCTTCCTTCTCGGCCGCCTCGCGATCCTTTTTTAGCGTACCGGACAGATCCTTGTCGGACTTCGTAAAGATAAGCTTGTCGCCTTCCACCTCGAGGACGAGCTTGCCGTCCTTGAGTTTCATGTCCTGCGAATCGCCGTCGGCGGTGATGGTTGCAGTGGTGGCGTCCTTGACCTCCCATTTCAGGTCGGCGACCTCAAGGAAGATGTCGAGGACGCCCGTGCCGTCTTCGTCGAGGATCAGGATACAGTTGAGGCCCCACTCCTTGAGCATATCCATGTACTCATCGGTGAGCTCTTCGCCCTCCAGGGTTCCACCCGAGAGTTCCCAGCTGCCGACGAAGTTGGCCTTGGGGTCCTTGCCGCCGCCGCTGCAGCCCGTCAGGGCAAAGGCGAGCGCCAGGACGCATGTCAGAAATGCGAGTACGGACTTTTTGAACGTTGTCTTCATGGTGTCCTCCTTTATCGAACGAAACCCATAGAAGCAAATGCGGGGGTGGCGGACCCCCCGCCAATTACCAGATAGAGGGGTTAGGGCCTAGGCGTTCCGCAGTTGCTGCAGAACTTGCCGCCGTTTTCGCTGCCGCAGTTGGGGCAGAACCACTTGGCCGGTGCCGGGGCGGGTGCGGGACTGCCGCATTCGGGGCAGAACTTGCCGGTGTTGGTGGCACCGCAGCTGCAGGTCCATGCGCCGGCCGCGGGGGCAGCGGCAGGAGCCGGTGCGGGGGCGGGTGCCGGAGCCGGCTGTGGGGCGGCCTGCTGCTGTGCCTGGCCGGCGGCGAACAACTGGCTGGCGTTCATGCCGCCCATGCCGCCCGCCATACCCATGCCCATAAAGCCGGCCATCGCGCCGTTGGGGTTGGCGGCTGCCGCGCGCATCGCATCGCTCTGGGCGCTGGCGATGTTGGCGGCTGCCATGGTGGGATCGCGCATGACTGCGGCCTTCTGCAGGTCCTTGATCATTTGCTCGTCTTCTTGCGAGGCGGCGATGGAGTTGACGCCAAAGCTCACGATCTCGACGCCGCGCAGGTCGCGCCAGTCGGCGGAGAGAACCTCGTTGAGCGCGCGGGCGAGCTCGGTGGTGTGGCCGGGGATAGCGCTGTAGCGGATGCCCATCTCCGAGATCTTGGCAAAGGCGGGTTGCAGAGCGGTGAGCAGCTCGGACTTAAGCTGGCTGTCGATCTTATCGCGCGTGTAGCTATCGGTCACGTTGCCGCACACGTTGGTGTAGAACAGCAGCGGGTTGGTGATGCGGTACGAATACTCGCCGTTGCAGCGAACGGAGATGTCGACATCCAGGCCAATGTTGTTATCGACCACGCGGAAGGGCACAGGCGAGGCGGTGCCGTACTTGTTGCCGATGATCTCCTTGGTGTTGATGAAGTAGACACGCTGGTCCTTGCCCGCGTCGCCGCCAAAGGCAAAACGGCTGCCGATATTGGCGAACGTCTCCTTGATGGAGTCGCCCAGGTTGCCGCTAAAGACGCTCGGCTCGCTGCCGGTGTCAAAGACAAACTCGCCGGGCTCCAGCGCGACCTCGATGATCTTGCCGTTTTGCACCACGAGCATGCCCTGGCCGTCGTTGACGGCGATGACGGAGCCGTTGGAGATGACGTTGTCCTCGCCGCGCGTGTTGGAGCTGCGGCCGCCGGTGCGCTTGCTGCCCTTGCAGGCCAAGACGTCAGCGGGCATCGATTCGCAATAGATATATTCCTTCCACTGGTCGGCCATGACGCCGCCGGCAGCTCCCAATCCAGCTTTCAAGAGTCCCATGGTGATCTTCCTTTCTCGTCAAAGGCCGGGTGGTATTGGTCAGAATGGCTAATCGTCCTTGTTGTCCTTCATGACAACGGTGGTCTCGGTGTGGCTGAAGGTGTCGTGCTTCTCGGTCAAGTCGAGCTCGCCGCAGTAGCAATCGGCGTGGGTGGCCTCGTTGGCCGTCTTGAGCTGGCCTACCAGCAGCACGTCTCCGATGATTACGATAATCAGCGGTGCGACGATGTTGATGAGGATGCCCTCGATATCAAAGGTGAGGTAGTCCGGATCGAAGGCGTTCTCGCCCATAAAGAGAATCTGGGAGAGGACAAACCCGATTACAAAGAACGGCACCGAGGCGATGGCGAGCTTGGGCTTGGAGCAGGGCAGCTCGCCGACCATGCGGCCGGTTTGGCCGTTCATGGCAAACAGGTAGCTCTTGCCGTTCCACGAGGTGGAAAGCATCCACACGGGGAACAGAGCGTAGTTGCTGTCTTCCCAGGTGTAGTCGAGCTGCTTGCTTTCGACCTTGGCATCGTCATATTCGTCGACGACGGTCTCGCGCAGGGCCGAAATCGTACTTTCTTCCATACGACGCTCGGCGCGCGCCTTGCAGGTCTCGCAATCCTCATCGTAGCGGTTGGCGATGTAGCCGGGCATATACGCGACCGAGAACGGGCGCAGCGCGTCGTAGTCAAACGGCTCGATAGCATCCATATGGCCGTCGGGCATCTTGGACGATCCGTCGACGGGCACGCGCTCAAACGAGATTTTGCCCTTACGGTAGGCGTCGTAGTGGTCGGTGGTCGTGACGGTGCGGTCGGATTCCTCGGTCACGGTCTCGTTGGTCGCATCGAAGTACACTTCGCCATCCACGCGGGCGCCGTAGAGCCAAAACGGCACGTAAACGCCTTGGACCTCGTCGATGTGGTTGCCGGTGACAAAGCTCTTGGGCAGCAGGATTTTGCCCTTGTAATGCTCTTTGAGTGCTGCCATGACATCATCGCGCCCGAGCTTAAACGGAATCACCAGGTCGGGTGAGAAGTCGCCCGAGAGCTGGCCGGGCGCCACGGCGGAGTTGCCGCAGTATGGGCAGGTGGTAACGGCGACGGTGCCGTCCGAGACCAGCTCGGCGCCGCACGACGAGCAGATGTAGCCGGCGTTTTGGGCCAGATCCTGCACGGCATCGTCGACAGCAGGTTTGGGGGCCGCGGCTGCGGCGTCGGCTTTGGCATCTGCCTTGTCCTGGCGCTCGCGATAGAGGGCCTCGACTTCCTCGACTTCAAAACGCGAATCGCAGTAGTCGCAGACAAGCTTTTGTTCGGCACTGGCAAAGTGAAGGGGGCCGCCACACGCGGGGCACTGATAGTTGACACTCTCGAAGGCCATGACCGGTCCTTTCCGTGCCGGAGACTATGCGCCGATGGCGCCGCCGCAGTATTCGCAGCGCCCGCTGGCATCGGGAATGGTGGTTGCACCGCAGAAGGGGCAGGTGACCGCGGTCTTGGGGGCCTTGGCGGCCACGACGCTGTCGCGTGTCTCCTGACGCAGCTGTACCAGCGCATCGCGGACTTCGGTTGCCTGGCGCTTGGCCTCGCGATATTCGATGGAGCCACGCTGATCGATGGTGGAGTCGTTCACGCGCAGGTTGATCTCGGTAAAGTACGGCGTGTTGACGTGAATAGTCAGGTTAAAGTCGTAATCCAGGTCGTAGCGCGGCGGGTTGTAGCTCTCGCGCTCGCCGTCCTTGGTCTCGCGATAGATCTCGGTGCGATGCTCGTCGATATCCATATCGCAGCCGAGTACCTGTGAGAACTCGATGATGTCGGGATTGGCGTCGCGCCAGCGGCTCTGCGAAGTGATGATCAGCAGACCCGCGTCTTCGTCGAGCATGATGTTGGTGCGCCCGGCAGAGAGCGTGCGCGTTGGGTTGAACGAGGCCAGGCGCTCGGCGTTGGCCTCGCGGTAGGCGAGTTGCTCGCGGATATCGTCCGCGGTGCTGGAGCGCCAACCACTAAAGAAGGGGGACAGCTTGCCTGCGCACTCTTTGCACAGGTAGCCTTCGTTGATCTTGGTCTTTCCCAAAATCCCCAGTTCGGTACCGCAAATCGCGCACTCTTTCTTCTCGAACATCTTGTCAAAGAAGCCCATGGCTGCCTCCCATCAACAGGTAGCGTGTGTCACTTTTGATGATGGGTGAGCGCTCGATCTTTCACGATACCCAGACGGCTCAACGAGTCTCCACAACTGGGACACATGGCCCATTTTCGGCCACTCATTGGGGACGTACTTAAATGAGTGGCAGCTGGGGACAGTCCATGCCGAATGTGGCGGCTGCCGAATGTGGGCGCCGTCCCTGCTATGCCACGGTCACGGCAACCTGGGCGTAGCGGCTGCAGGGGCGCTCGGCGCGCGTCTGCACGGTAAGGGTGAGCACGAAGCGGTCGCCGGGCTGCGCGTCGGCGGGCACGATAAAAGCGGTGCTCACCGTGCATTCCTGCCACAGCGAAAGATCCTGCGTGCCTGCATAGCTCGACGGGTCCACGGCGACATCCCAATGTGCATCAAAGCCCTTGCCGTCGGGGTCGACGACGGTCGCTGCAAGGGTGACGCGCTCGCCGGCTGTAGCGCTGCGGTCGGCCGTGACCTCGACAACATGTGTCGGATGCGAGCAAGCTGCCGGATCATGGGCGCACCATTGCGCGCGGGCGGCAAAGTCTTCCTGATAGGCGCGCAGGTAGGGATTGGGGTTGCCGTCTACGGGCGTGCCGATGGCGGCAAAACCGGCGGGTGCGTCCGTATCGGGATGTCCATCAAGAAACATGCGGCCGAGCAGTGTGTCGAAGCCGCGGTCGTCGATACCGCGCAGGCCAAACGGCAGCAGCGGAATATAGGTCATGCTGTCGCCTTCGGCCATAAAGTCGCCGCGCTCAAACTGCATCGCGGGCATGCCTTCTAGACCCCAATCCAGACGGGCATGCTTGCCAAACTGAAAGCGCTCGGGCTCATTTTCGTAGACCTTGCCGTCGCCATAGAGCATGTAGCGTGCCATGAGGGGGCCGTTACCCTGCGTGAGATTCTGCTCAGGCCAAGGTGCCTTAAACAGCGGCAACGTATCGGGTTGAGCCATCTTGGCATCGACATAGCCGCCATACATATAGGGCACACACCAAAAGATGAGCTCGGGAAAGAGCTCGCGTCCATGGTCGAGCCATGAGTTGTCCTGCCCCACGCCATCGGCAACGCCCATCACGCGCACCTTCTGATAGACCCGCTGCTGCACGGCAGGCCATTCGGGCGTGGCGCGATAACGCTCGGCAATACTCATGAGGGCGCGAACGATGGTGTTCATGCCACCCCAGCTGAGCAGCCATAACGTACGCGGATCATCATCCAAGATTGCCTGCGCAATTACACGAGATCCCTCAGTTTCCTCAGTCACATCACCCTCAAAGGCAACATTTCCCACAAAGGTGCGCTCGATCATCTGGGCGGGCGTGGGAAACGGCGGCTCACCGGCAGCGCCCGCATTCGCCTGCAACTGCGGCCAAGCCTGGGCATATTCATTACTCCAGAGACTCTCAATCCAATGCTCGGGAAACGGACGATACTCACGAAGCTCGCCGGCCAGCGGATCGGGTTCATGAGGCACAACATCCCACTCATAAGAGCGACGCCCTTTGGTCCGCCAATGCGAATTCACCTCGCCCAGCGTATGAACCCCATCCCCAAGAAAGTGATACTGCGAAGCCGTATACACCACAGCCTGAACATCAAGCACATTAAGATACAGAGCCAAATGAACGAGCGAGTTCATATCGTCGACTTCCATATCGGTAGTAACAATCACCCGAGTTAACTCTTGGGACATAGGAACAGCTCCAATCAAAATCAATTCAGCCAGTTACGCCCAAGGCAAGACGGGACCCCGTCCCCATCGCCGCCGACCCGGCGTGCTGCCGGAAGCGGCCGGCCAGCGTTTCGAACGACGTTAACTTAGGGGCCCTGACCTTTAGTTTTGTAAACATTCCGCAGCGCGGGCCCCGCTTATCCGATGCTCCGAAGGAGCAGGAAAAGCGGGGCTCATGCGCGAGGACGTTTACAAAACTAAAGGTCAGGGACCCCGATGGGATGGCTACCTCGAAACTCTGGCCGACCACTCCCAGCAGCCCACCGGCTCGCCGTCGATGAGCACGCTGCCCCCGTCGAAGTCTTGATAACACAGGTCGTTGAATTGGTGGATCCACACGCCGTGGTTGAACGTCTTCTTGGGCGAGCCATCGGCCTCGCGATAGCGACCGGTCAGGTCCTCGACATGGCTAAAGTAGGTAAGGTGCACGTTGGCTCCGGCGTCACGCAGGCGTGCCGTGAGCGGCAGCACGGTCTGCTGCGGCGACACGAGCTCGTCGCCCTTGGAGTGCGTAAACCACAGCGGCGTCTTGGCGAGCGCGGCTACGTCCTCGTCCGTGGCGTTGTACCACGGGGCACAGCAGGGAAGGCCGGCGGCGAAGAAATCGGGGTAGTCGGCGCACAGGCGCAGGGTCATAAAGCCGCCGTTGGAAAGGCCGGCGACCACGATGCGGTCGGTGTCGATGCGCTCGGCATGCTCGGCGACAAACTCGTCGATGAGCGCCTTGAGTACGGGGGAGTAGATGCTCTGGTTGGAGCGGCCGAGCTGCTCGACGCCGTTATCCATCCAAAACGTGGGAGACTGCGGCACGAGCACCCAGGCAAAGCCGCCAAAGTAGCGCTGGATTTGCGCCTGGCTAATGGCTGTCACACGGTTGCCGATATAGGCGCGCGTGGCGCCTTCGCCCTGCGTGGCACCCCTGCCTTCGCCAGCGCCGTGTAGGTACACCACGAGCGGGGCCTTTTGGGGCACGACCGTGGCCTCGGGCGCGAAGGGATTGAGGCAGGCCGAGTCCTCGGCTTTAAAGCTGGGCTCAAAGAAGCCGTACTCGAGCGCGATGCCATTGACGGCGGTCTTTTGCACGGCATTGCTCCAGCCCTTGAGCGCGGGGCAGATGTCGCCGCGACAGGTATCGAAGACCAGGCCGCAGGTGGGTTCGCCGTCGTCGCCGGGAAGAGCCGCGAGCTGCGTGACGTGCAGCTGGTTATCGAGCATGCGCGAGCCCATGACGCCGCCTTCGATCTTTTTGGTCAGGCGCTGCTCGGCGACCTCGAGTGCCACATGGGTGCCCACGGCGAGCTTGCGGCCGTTCTCGTCACTCGGATACGCGGCGAGAACGTCGATGTAACCCACGGAGGGCGTGGCATGGTCGGCGCCGTGCTCCTTGCGCATCAGGACCTCGCCCGTGCGCTCGTGACGCTCTACATATATATGGAAAGTGTTCGCATCGACATCGTTGGCGCGCACGGTGCAGGGTAGGTCGAGAACGACCTTGCTGATCCAGGGGCCAAAGTCGCCCAAGGTGCTGACGGTTGCGTAGGTGCACGATTTGAGTTCCATGAGCTGCCTCCCTTGTGCCGCGCGTGCTAAACAATCGCGGCAATACAATCTAAACATGTTTAGTGTAAAGCAGAATTTGAGAATAAGCGGATGAACTCGGTAAACGGTAGCATCAAACGTTCAATGAACTACTAAACACTCGTTTACTACTATCTAGCAGGGCTTTTGTTGATGAGTCAACAAGGCATTGAGGTGCCAGATTATATAAAATCCCACGTAAAAGACCATTTATAAATAAATGGCACTATATGTAATGCCTCTGCATTCAATTACGTTCACCCCCGATTTCCTACCGTTCACCGGA
The DNA here is from genome assembly GCF_052065125.1 of Collinsella sp. HCP28S3_G2. NCBI lineage: Bacteria > Bacillati > Actinomycetota > Coriobacteriia > Coriobacteriales > Coriobacteriaceae > Collinsella > Collinsella sp. HCP28S3_G2. The sequence continues at coordinate 121,385 of NZ_JBQHUO010000003.1, read as the reverse complement.
CTGCAAACGGCAAAACTGCCACAAATTCAACGCTGAGTGTAAACTAAGCGCTGTAAACGTTCAGTAAACAGATTGTTTACGACAGCGTATCCAAGGGTTCGGTAACCGTAAGGGGTTATAGTCACCGGGCCAAAGGCGTGCCTGCGCCCAGGCGATTAGGCACACGACGATATGGGGAGGGGTCCCATGGCAGTAGATAACAAGCAGATTGCCACCGATGTCCTCGAGCTCGTGGGCGGTGCGGAAAACGTCACCGTCGCCACCAACTGCATGACGCGCCTGCGTCTGACGCTCAAGGATAACAGCAAGGCCGACGTGGAGAAGATCAAGAAGGTCAAGGGTGTTCTGGGCTGCCAGTTCGCCGGCAGCCAGCTCCAGGTCATCATCGGCCAGAACGTGCCCAAGGTGCTCGCCGAGTTCGTCGCCATGTCCGGCGTCAAGCAGGGTGCCGCGGTCGACGAGAACCTCGACGCTCCTAAGGAGAAGTTCGAGATCAAGAACCTGCCCAACATCATCCTCGACTACCTGTCGGGTTCCATGACCCAGCTGATTCCGCTGCTCATGGCCGGCGGTCTGTTCCGCACCATCGCTGCGGTTCTTGGTCCCACCATGCTCGGCGTTATCTCCGATACCGATCCGACCTACACGTTCCTCTACACCACCCTGTACGAGGCCACGTTTACCTTTATCCCCATCTACTTGGGCTATGCCGCTGCTAAGAAGCTCGGCGCCTCTCCGGTTCTGGGCATGCTCCTCGGCGGCGCTCTCATGGCCCCGTCCGTCGTGAGTGTCGCGACTCAGGAGGGTGGCGGAATCATCTCCGTCTATGGCATCCAGATCACCGCTGCCAACTACCAGCAGTCCGTCCTGCCGATTATCCTCTCGGTGCCGGTCCTCTACTTTGTTGAGAAGTTCTTTAAGAAGGTCATGCCCGACGTGCTGTCCACGGTCTTCACGCCGTTCTGCACCATGATCGTCACCATCCCCATCGCCTTCATCGTCCTTGCCCCGATCGGCAACGAGCTCGGTACGCTGATTGCCAACGCCCTCTTTGGTCTCGCCGACCTTGGCGGTATCGGCATCCTGATCGTCATGGCCGTCCTCGGCGCCTTCTGGCAGCTCTTCGTGGTCTGCGGCATGCACATGCCCGTCATCCTGCTCGCTCAGGTTCAGATCATCGCCGCCGGCTACGATCCCTTCGTCTTCGTTTCCACCAACTGCGCTATGGCCGCCGTTTGGGGCTGCGCTTTCGGTGCCTTCCTCAAGATGAAGAACCCCGACGAGAAGGGTCTTGCCCTGGGCTACGTCATCTCCGCCATCGCCGGCGGCGTCACCGAGCCCGCACTCTTCGGTATCCTCATGCGCTTCCGTCGCACCATGCTCGGTATGTTCATCGGCGGTGCCATCGGCGCTGTGTTCTCCGGCTTCATGGGTGTTACCTACTACCTGGCCGGCGGTGCCTCCAACTTCCTGGTCTTCACCAACTACCTGCAGGGTGGCCAGATGAACACCGTCTGGGCTATCGTCGGTATGGCAATCTCCTTTGCCATCGCCGCTGCCGTCGTCTTTGCCACTGGCTTCTCCAAAGAGGAGCTCGCCGAGATGGAGGCCTAAGGCCAAACCATTCGGTCACATACGACCTTACCTACACGACAGGGCCCCGTCAGGCGCAAGCCCGGCGGGGCCCTTTTTACAAGGTAGACTGATTGGGGGCGCGTGGCGCCTGCTCGCCGGGGCTTGCTAAGCGCCAGGGGCTTTCGCGCGGGGTTACCGCGAAAGAATCTGCCGGTTCGCAACTCCTTTATCAAACGAAAGGACATGCAGATGAGTTTGGGAAAGCTGACCGTCAACGGTCGTCAGGACGGCTTTTTGTGCGAGGGCAAGCCGTTCTTTTGGTTTGCCGATACGTGCTGGAGCGCGTTTACGAGCATTACCGAGGCCGATTGGGACTACTATCTGACCCGCCGCGCCGAGCAGGGCATGAACGTGCTGCAGATCAACACGCTGCCGCAGTGGGATCGCTGTTGCCCCGATCTGGGCATTTGGCCCTATGCCAGCGAGGACGGCGTGCATTTTGATTGGTCCCGTCCCAACCAGGCGTACTGGGATCGCGCCGCCGCCATGTGTCGCGCTGCCGTCGAGCACGGCATCCGTCCGGCGCTCGTGCTTATGTGGTGCAACTACGTGCCCGGCACCTGGGGTGCCAAGATCGCTGAGCATTGCGGTGCCGAGGTTATGCCGCGCGAGGAAGTCCGTGCCCACGTTGCCCGCGTCGTCGAGAACCTGGGCGAGTTCGACCCCGTCTACGTGGTGACGGGCGATACCGACTTTACCAGCGACGAGGCGATCGCCTACTACGAGGATGCTCTCGACGAAGTCGTCAAGCGCGCGCCCGAGGCGTTGCGCACTATGCATATCAACCGCGGCAACCGCACCATTCCGGCACAGTACCTGGACCGTCTGGACTTTTACATGTTCCAGCCCGGCCACAACTACGAGGGCCAGCCCGAGGCCTGGCACCTGCCGCAGGACTTTACCGCCAACTACCCCAAAAAGCCGATGGTCAACTCCGAGCCCTGTTACGAGCAGATGGGCGCGTCACGCAACGTGTACTGGCGCTTCACCGCGCAGGACTGCCGCGCGAGCGTGTGGTCGTCGATCCTTGCCGGTGCGAGCGCGGGTGTGACCTATGGCGCGCACGGCGTTTGGAACTGGCAGACCAGCAAGAGCCAGGGCTCGGTGCTGGGCGAGGGCTTCGACATGCCGTTCCGCTGGCAGGAGTGCCTGCAGTTTGCGGGCGTTTGGGACTTTGGCGCGATCGAGCATGTGCTTGCCGGTCTGGGCGCTACGGCTGGCGACGACGCACTTGCCGTGGTTCCGGCGCAGGAGCTGCTCGATGACGCGCGCGAGGCCATTCGTGTGGCGCGCGTTGGCGATCACGTCGTCACGTACCTGCCGCGCACTACGGCGCTCAAGTTTAAGCTCGACGGCGCGTGCGGCTGGACGGCGACGGTCCTCGACATGGAGGACAAGCGCATCGCCAAGCTGCCCGTTCGCGACAACGGTGACGGTACCGTGCGCGTGGCTCAGCATCCCTTTGAGCACGACGCACTGGTGATCTTGACTCCCGGGCGCTAACGGCTCTTCTCCAACATTTACAATCCAGTTCCTTTCATGAGGTTGCGACGGAATGGGTCCTGCATGACAGCTTTAAGCTGCCAAGGGAGCCATTCCGTCGCACTCATTGGGGACGTACTTAAATGAGTGGTAGTTGGAGACGCTCCTAGCCGAGCTAGAGGTCTCGCGTGTCCCTTCTGGTCCATGCGGCTCAAAATCGCGGCGTGATGTGGACGGTGGGGTCGAAATTAGCGGCATTTCGAGCCTGGCTTCGATATTGAGACTGGTTCTTTATTAAAATGGAATTCCAGACAATTGAGCGGCTGGGGGTTAACCATGAGGGGCATGGGAGACACAACCGCATATTTGCGTCGGGGCATTCGGGAGATTATATGCCTGGCGCTGTTCTTCTTCACGTTTTTGGCATGCGAGTATCTCTTTGATACTCGCATGGCCGAGCTCGTGTCTCCGAACGAGGTCGTTATTTATGAGAGCCTTGTCCTCGGCGCGAGCGTGATTGGCTTCTTTGTGCGTCCCGTTCTGTACTATCGCCGCCCCCATGTCATCGACGCAACGAGCGATATCACGGGCGTTTTGCTGGTGGCGGCATTCCTGCTGTTGATCATGGCGGTTCGGGCTGAGGTGGTAATCGCCGGCGGTTTGGTGGCGTGCTGTGCGCTGGGCTACTGCGGATCGACTGCCCATGCAAACTTTGCGCGGCGCTTTGCGCGGACGCCCTGCTTGGCGCGCGCCGCCGCGCTTTCCTATGCCATGGGCATTCTGGTGCAGGTTCTCAACCATATGGTGATGCCTGTCGGCATTCCTCAGCAGGCTGTTCTGGTTGTTTGTGCGATCGCGCAGGTGGCGTTACTTCATGGGGTCCGACGCGCCAAGCTGCGCGACGAGTCCGATCCAAACTTTGAACCCAGTGCTGCCGGGCTTTCGGTAGATGCTTTGGAATATGGCGCCAAGTGGCATGACGATCCCGAGGCAAAGGCGGCATTCCGCCGCGCCGTAGTTCGCCTGACCGTGGCGACGGCGTATCTTTCCGGCGTATTCGCCGCTCTTAACGCGGGCCTCACGACCTTGCATGCTTTTGGAGCTGTCGATTTGGGCGATTGGCCGCGCCTGCTGCTTGTTGCGAGCTCGTTGGCCGCCGGCGCCCTATTTGACCTGCATGGCCGTTCGTATATGAATATCGGCATGACATGTGTCGCCATGCTGTCCACGCTTTCGTTCTTTGTGCTCATCATCGATGGCAATGGCGGTAACGAGCTTGCTGCCACGATCATCTTTTATCTGGGCTCGGGCTTCTTTGTGGTGTTCTTTACCACAAAATTCGCCGCTATCTCGCTCTATGCGCGCTGGTCATATTTTTGGCCGTGCATGGGTCGCGTCGTCAATAACGTGTGCTCGATGCTCGTGACGGCGCCGGCGGTGGCGATTATCTCGAGTCAAAACGTGCTGGCTGCAGTCGGCGCGGCACTCGTGATGTTTGTGGGTATTGCGATTACGCTGCTGGGACAGTTGGGGCAACGAACCGATGATGCCGTGATGCAGGACGGGCTGGCGCTTGCTGCCGACAATCTTGGTGGAGATCTTGCGCCCGCATGTTCCGACCCCGCGCTCGTGGAGGCAGCGGAGCTCACGCCTGATGAGCGCCTCGACGCCTTCGTCGCCACCTTTGGGCTTACAGAGCGCGAGCGCGATATTCTTGAGGCCCTGGTCGTTTCGGACCAGAGCGTTCAGGACATTGCCGCAACGCTTTTCCTTTCGCGCTCCACGCTCTATCGTCACATTTCCTCGATCAACAAAAAGACCGGTACCGCCTCGCGTGTGGCCCTGATCAACTTCTTCTGGTCCTGGGCACCCAAGGACTAGCGTATGAGGCGCCGCCCAGTTCCTTACTCTAACGGGGGGATGTGGCTCCAAAGCGCACCCGCATCGACGCTTCGCCTGCGCTAAACTGGAGGGCACGTACGCGATTACGAGAGGAGCCCGCATGGAGGCTTACAAGCAAGAGTTCATCAAGTTTATGGTTGAGTCCGACGTTCTTAAGTTCGGCAGCTTTACGCTCAAGAGCGGCCGTCAGTCCCCGTTTTTTATGAACGCCGGCGCTTACGTGACAGGCTATCAGCTCAAGAAGCTGGGCGAGTATTACGCCCAGGCCATCCACGATAACTTTGGCGACGACTTTGATGTGCTGTTTGGACCGGCCTACAAGGGTATTCCGCTGGCCGTCGTGACCGCAATTGCCTACCACGAGCTGTACGGCAAGGAGGTCAAGTACTGCTGCGACCGCAAGGAGGCCAAGGATCACGGTGCCGATAAGGGCAACCTGCTGGGTTATGAGCCCCAGGACGGCGACCGTGTGGTCATGGTCGAGGACGTTACCACCAGCGGCAAGTCCATCGACGAGACCTATCCCAAGGTTAAGGCTGCCGCCGACGTCGAAATCAAGGGCCTGATCGTGTCTCTCAACCGCATGGAGGTCGGCAAGGGTGGCGTGACCACCGCTCAGAAGGAGATCGAGGCAAAGTACGGTTTCCCCGTCGCGAGCATCGTCTCCATGGCCGAGGTCGTCGAGACCCTCTACAACCACGAGATCGATGGCAAGGTCGTCATCGATGACGAACTTAAGACCGCCATCGACGCCTACTACGAGCAGTACGGAGCACAGGAGTAGTTACGGCGTTTTACCAAACGCCGTAACCGGCCGACGCTGCGCGCCGCCCAGGGCGACAATTTGTCATTCAAAAGGCGAGGCATGACCAGAAGGTCAATGCCTCGCCTTTTTCACGCCAACTTGTTCGCCCTGGACGTCGCTCGCTGTCCGTCCTCTACTTGCGGCGTTGTCTTGCTCCGAATGCGGCTCGCTCGCTGCCGTTGCCAGAGTAGTCATTGGGGACGTTCTTAAACGACTACTTAAGCCCGGGCAGGCGGGTATAGGGGAACGAACGCTCCAGGAATTCGGAGCAGCGGGCGTAGTCTTTGGCGAAGTAGCTGCTGTAGAGCGAATCGAGTACGTATTGCACGGCGATGTGGCTGGCGAACTGCGTGATGCGATGCGTCATGCTCTCGTGGTCACTCACCGTAAGGTAGGCGGCAAAGCCGGGGTGAATGCGAGCGCAATAAGGCGTGCCGATGACGATGACCGGGACATGCCGACTGCTGAGGATCGGCAAGATGTCCTTGAGGTTGGGGGCAAGGCCGCTGTAGGAGATGACGATTGCCGCATGGTCGGGATCCGAGGCGAGCGCCGTTCGCACCTGGGCCTCGACACCGTTGTGGCACGTCGCGCTTTTACCGGCGGAGAGCAGGCGGTCGCGGAACATTCCCGCTGGATAGAGGTTGTGCGAGCCCGTGTAGATGTCGACCTGTCGGGCGTTCGCGATGAGCTTGGCGGCGTGGTCGAGCTGCGTGGGGTCGAGCAGCTCCTGCGTTTCGGCCAGCGTGGTCTGGTAGAGCCCCTCCATGCGCTCCATGACCTGCGCGGGGCTGGACGTAGCATCAAAGGGAAAGTTGATGTCCACGTCGCGGCGGTTTCCCGCCTCGGTTGCCAAGCGAATAAGCTCGACCTTGAGATCCTTAAAGCCCTCGAGGCCGAGCTTTTTGCAAAAACGATGCACGCTCGCGACCGAAACGTTGGTGCGCGCGGCAAATTCCTTAATAGAAAGCCCGCGGATGTCCTGACCGATGGCAAGGGCTGCAATGCCGAGCTGTTGCTCGGTGGGGGTGAGGCCCTGCGCCTCGGTGATCTTGCGTTTGATATCCATACGAACTCCCACACTCGCCAAACCTGCCAAAAAGGGACAGGTTTATTTTGGCAGGTTTTGCCCGCAAAGGGTAACGGGGCCGAGGATGCCGCTGGGGGCGACGGGTTCGGTGAGGGCGAAAATGTCGGGGATCGCATGGTCGAGCGTGTTGATGACGTCGATCGTGAGCTCATGCGCACTGGCAGAAAGTGCGCCGGCGGCAAAACGATAGGGCGGGCAGATGCGTGTGCCGAGCGGGCGTCCATCGAGCGTGAGCGTCGCGGTTTCGTAGACGTCTCCCAGGTCGATTGTGGCGTCGGCGCAATCGTTGGCCAGCTCAAACGACGCATGATATCGGTAGGTACCGCAGGTGCCGGTGAACAGATCGGCTGTAAGGTTGCACAGGTGCTTGAGCTTTTGTGATTCACCAAAGGCGCCATTGCTGCCGGCAGGAGAGAGGGCGACGGTCCATGGGCCTTCGATGCGCAGGCCGAGCGACGTATCAGCGTCGATTGCGCCGTCTCCAGGCGCATTCTTGCTGCTCGTTTCCAAAACAACGATGCAGCTCTCGAAGGGTGCGAGCTCCAACGCACCGTCAAACGCAACGGGCCCGGCGCCGTTTAGCAGGTCGAGCCGCGTGCCGCAAAGGCGCTCGCCTGTCGCAAGTGCAACCGTGCAGTCGATACGCTCGCGTGGGTGTTCGTTGACGAGCATAACGTAGGTCTCGCCCACCCGCTCGTAGCGAAGTGCGCGTAGCCAAGGCTGCGGTGTGTCAGGCACAACGGTCTGCAGTCCCGCGCTTGCAAGCGCGCGGGCGACATCGGCGAGCGGCGTTGCGACGAGCCCTCCCAGCTCGATCGCGCCATCGGTATCGTAGAATGTGCCGGGCACCTCGTCGACGGCAAACACCATAACGCCTGCATCCGCCATGCGTCTCACTGCCTCCGCCGTCGCAGCGCCAATAAATGAAGCTCCTGGCATAACAAACGCCTGGTAACGACAATCGTTTACGGTAAGCAATCCGTCGGCAATCGAAACCTCGTAACGGTCCTCATCCTCAAAAGCCTCGGCGGGCACAAAATCAAAGTCGATCTGCGCGCGCGTGAGCTCTGCCGCCACGCGCTCGATAGGCATGGCGTTGCCGGCCCATTCGGCATCGGCATGGTACAGGATGGCAACGGGGCGCATGGCATAGCCTCCTGAAAGCAGCGTTGCCGTACGGTTCATATAGCTCATGAGCTGGCCAAAGTGCGGCCATTGCGGATTGTTGCCGTGTGCGTAAAAGTGCGGCGGGCAGTCCCAATCGGGGAAGGGCGCCATGCTAAACGCGTGCGGCGTAAACCAGTTAATACCGCGGACGAGCATGTGGTCGGCGATCCATTTCATCTCGCGCAAGCCCTCGTGCCAGCCGAAGGCGCCAAAGACCTCGGCCATGCAGCGCCCCTGCTTTTTGGGGTCGAGGCGTGCGGCCGAAGAGCCCAACTTGGCGAGCGCGTAGGTAAAGAACTCCATGTTCCACGCGCCGTGGAAGTAGCTGTAACGTCCGTGGTCGACGCCGGGGGCAAGCTGGTTGATGACAACGTCGATGCCCGCCATATCCTGCCCGGCGACCGCGCGGAAGTAGTGTCCGGCGCCCTGGCCCAGGCGCGTGTGGCAACTCTTGTCCTCAATCACATGTCCGATGTGCATGACGCCGCGCTTGCGGCACCAGTCACCAATCTGCTCGTCAAAGCACGCGCGGTAGAGTTGCGTGGCGATGTCCATGTAAGTGTGGCGGACCCGAGCGCCGGCGGGGTCGCGCGTCCAAAGGCCGCGGAGCTCGGCAAGCCAGCTCGCGCTCAACTCCTCGTGCAAGCGGCGGGCAAGTTCATCCGACCAGGGCAGTGCCATATCGCCGCGTCCAATAAAGCTGCTGGTGGAAGCGTCTTCGAGGGTCGCACCCTTCTCGTTCATAAAGCCCGGTTCATCGGTAAAGAAGCCCAGAATGGTCTTGCCGAACTCGTCGCCCAGATGTTCAAACGTGGGTTCGTAGACGGCGTTGATGAGCATACGGCACGAATCGGCGTCGACCATGTTGATGTACTCATCGCGAAAGCCGGTCTTTTGGCTGGTGACGTAGAGCTCGAGGGTGGTGATGCCGGCAGGAGCGTCAAAGCGCAGGCGGACGGGAGTGCCATCCTCGGTCTGTTCAACGGCGAGCTCAAGGTCGAGCGGTGCGCCGGCGGCGTCGAAAGTCGCCGTGCCCACAAAGCGCTCCGTGGGATCCATAAGATTGCCGAGCTTAATGGTCGTGGACGGCTGGGGACCGACGACCGTTACCGTGTGATGCTTAAGCACGGTCTTTTTGAGCGCGGGGTCTACATCCTCGCCTGCAAGCGCGCCGTTGGCGTAGCCCGTGGGAAAGTGGGCATCATCGAGCAGCCAGATCTTCAAGTCCAGGCGCTTGCACTCGCCAATGATAAAACGCAGGTCGGACCACCAGCCGTCGCGACAAAACTCGGGATGCGTGCGCGATTCGAGGCAGACCTCGTGGATGTCCGCCCCGGCAATCTGCTCTAAGTATTCGGTAATCGTCTCGCGCGCCTCGCCCTTGAGCCACAAGAACGGAAGCACATGGTTGTCGTATGCCGCCATATCCACTCCTCTAAAACAAACCTTTTAAATCGATTGAAGTCAGAGTACGTCGCGCGCACACTTCTGCTAATATCAAAACCACGGCAGAATATGACCAAATCAATGATGGTGGCGATATGGATATCGCACGTTTGGACAATCTTTTGCTCAAGCTGACCGACAGCGAGCGCGCTTACTGCGCAGGCACCCGCTATGACTGGAACGATGCGTTCAGTTCGGGTCATCAGCAGAATATCGGTGAAAAACATATCCATAAAATCGGTGACCCGACGCGAGCCCTGCACCAAGAAGGCATGCCTGAGGGCCTGTCAATCGTGCGCAACTCGCGCTTTAACCCCGTGCCGGAGCATGTGCACAATTATGTCGAAATCTGCTATGTCTATCGAGGGCATGCGCCGCAGGTCGTCAACGGCGCACGGCTCACGCTTGCCCAAAACGAGGTGCTCTTGCTCGACGCGGCCTGTCCGCATGCCGTAGGCGAGCTCGGCGAGCATGACATTATGCTGAGCATCGTCATCTCGCGGGTGATGTTGCGCCGCAGCCTAGAGCAGAGCCTGTCGCCGTCAAGCGCCGTCTCGCAGTTCCTCATCAATGCCCTCAATGACGAAACCGGCCACCGCGGTCATGTGCATTTCCGCACGGGCAACAGCCGCCGCGTGCGCCGATATATGCAGGAGATGCTGTGCGAGCTTCTGGAGCCGACGGCGGCGAGTCCCCAGATCGTGTCGAGGCTGTTTGAGTTGCTGCTGGTCGAAATTATGCAAAGCTATGAGACATCGCTGCTGCAGGCGGACATGCCCACGCTGCCTTCGGCGCAGGTCGCGGCCGCCGTGAGCTACATCGAGCGCCATGCCTGCGATTGTACGCTCGAGGACGTAGCTCGCCACCTGCATCTGAGTCCCAACTACGCAAGCGCGCTGCTCAAACGGCAGACGGGCCGCACGTTTATGCAGCTCGTGCAGGAGAGCCGCCTGGCACGCGCGGCAACATTGCTCGACGCCGGCGCCACTGCCGAAACCGCGGCGCGCGAGGCCGGCTACGCCAACATGAGCTTCTTCTACAAAAAGTTTGCCGAGCGCTATGGCTGCACGCCGGCCGTCTACCGCCGGCGTTTGTCCAGATAAAACCTGCCAAAATAAACCTGTCCCTTTTTGGCAGGTATCAGGAAGTGTCAGGGGCGGGGTGGTGACGGGGCACAAAGGCGAAAAGAAGTGTCGGGTTTGGTGCGCCCGCTTCTGCCCGTCCCGCGCGTGGGCGATACTCGGCTTATCGACCCACGATGCAAAGGAGATGCTCATGGCAAACATCAAGTTCCCCGAGGGATTCTATTGGGGCGGCGCCACCGCTGCCAACCAGTTTGAGGGCGCTTGGAACGTGGACGGCCGCGGTCCTTCCGTCGACGACCATTTCTTGGGCGGCAGCTACAAGGAGCCGCGTCAGATTACGACCGATATCGACCCCAACCGCTTCTACCCCAATCATGACGGTATCGATTTCTACCACCACTACGAGGAGGACATCGCGCTGTTCGCCGAGATGGGCTTCAATATGTTCCGCATGTCCATCTCCTGGAGCCGTATCTTTCCCAACGGCGACGACGCTGAGCCCAACGAGGCCGGCCTCGCCTTCTACGATCGCGTCTTCGACTGCCTGCGCGCCCACAATATCGAGCCGCTCGTGACCCTTTCGCACTACGAGATGCCCTATCACCTGGTCGAGAAATACAACGGCTGGGCGAGCCGCGAGCTCATCGGCTTCTTTGAGAAGTACTGCCAGACCGTCTTCGACCGCTATCAGGACAAGGTCAAGTTCTGGCTCACCTTCAACGAGATCAACTGCGGTACTCAGGACATGGGCAACCTCTTTGAGACCAGCATGATTCAGGGCTTTGAGGGTCCGGCGTCGGCGGTCCACACCACGCCGCAGGCTCGTATGCAGGCGCTGCATCACCAGTTTGTCGCCAGCGGCCGCGTCGTGCGCTATGCCCATGAGCATTACCCGCAGTTTAAGATGGGCAACATGGACTGCTTCATCCTTTCCTATGCCGCCACGTGCGATCCGGCCGACGTGTTCGCCACGCAGCAGGAGATGAATACCATGAACTGGTACTGCTCCGACGTGCAGGTGCGCGGCAAGTACCCGTTCTATGCCAAGCGCTTCTGGGCCGAGAACGATGTTGAGCTCGTGATGGAGGACGGCGACCTGCAGGATATCGCCGACGGCAAGGTTGATTTCTACACCTTTAGCTACTACATGTCCGGCACCGTGGGCACCCACAAGGACCACGAGATGACCGAGGGCAACATGACCTTTGGCGGCAAGAATCCCTATCTGGAGTCCACCGACTGGGGCTGGCAGATCGATCCGCTGGGCCTGCGCATCGCCCTCAACGAGATTTACGCCCGCTACGAGATTCCGCTGATGGTGGTCGAGAACGGCATGGGCGCCTACGACGAGGTCGAGGAGGACGGCTCCATCCATGACCCGTATCGCATCGCCTACCTGCAGAGCCACATCAAGGCCATGGGCGAGGCCATTGCCGATGGCGTTGACCTGATTGCCTACACCTGGTGGGGTCCCATCGACCTGGTTTCCGCCGGCACTGGCGAGATGCGCAAGCGCTACGGCTTCATCCACGTCGATAAGTACGACGACGGCACCGGTACCTACGAGCGCCGCCGCAAGGACAGCTTCTTCGCATACCAGAAGATCATCAAGTCCAACGGCGCCGAGGGCTTGGAATAATTGAGCTCCGGCGTTCCGCCGAACGCCGGACCGGCCGCCGACTACGTGACCACCGACGTCGATGACGACGGCATCTGGAACGCTTTTGTTCACCTGGGGCTTATCGAGGCTTAATCGACAATATGAGTCCCCATGGGAAAAGGTTTTGGAAGGGCTTGGAAGGGCTTGTGATTCGGGCCCTCGCCTTAGCATTTTGGCCATTTGGCACTATAATCACCATAGGTATGCGCATAACGTTGCGCTTAATCAAGAGGAGAAAACGTATGGGTCTGTTTGATATGTTCAAGAAGAAGGCTGAGCCCGTGGCTGCCGCTGCTCCGGCCTCCATTTCTGCTTCTGCCGGCGCCGACGTGCTGTGTTCGCCCGTCAAGGGCAAGGTCATCAAGATGGCCGACGTGCCCGATCCCGTCTTTGCTGGCGAGGTTTTGGGCAAGGGCTGCGCCGTGTGGCCCGAGGACGACCTGGTCTACGCTCCCTGCGACGGCAAGGTGACCGTCACCATGGGTCACGCCGTGGGCCTGCAGTCCGATAGCGGCATCGAGGTTCTGGTGCACGTTGGCGTCGATACCGTCAACATGAATGGCGACGGCTTCGAGGGCTTCGTCAAGGCCGACGACGTCGTGAAGGCCGGCCAGCCCTTGCTCAAGATCGACCGCGCCAAGATCGCTGCCGCCGGTTACAAGGACTGCGTCGTCGTGGCCGTGTCCAACACCGCCGAGTTTGCCGATGTCGAGCTCGCCGTCGAGGCCGAGTCTGCCGTCGCCGCCGGTGACGCCATCGTTAAGGTCGTCCGCAAGTAGTCTGCGGCATCCAGAAGATGCACAAGGGTGGTCGGGTTATCCGGCCACCCTTTTTTAATAGGCCGAGCAGGCGCATTTTATTGCAGGGGGCTTGCTTTATGGGCCATTCACTCGTCAAATTGAGCCGCCCACGCTTTTGCGACGTAGGGGGTTGAACGGAGTCGCTAATATGGACTTACTGTTGCGACGTGCGCTGCGCGGGAAACGCAGCGCCGCTTGTTTGGAGGAATGTCATGAAAAAGAAGCTGCTGCTTGCGCCCCTGATGGCTGCCCTGGTCGCGTGCGTGGTTTTGCTTTCCGGCTGCGGAGGGCCTTCGGTGGAGGAGCTCATCACCAACGACCTTACGAGTCAGTTTGACGAGATCAAGAACGGCGGCGATGATTTCCTCTCCGGCCTGGAAGAGGCTTCGGGCGACGAGTTTGAGCAGCTGGGCATCGATCCCAAGGAGTATGCCAAGAGCTATCTCGAGGGTTTTGATTACAAGATCGGTGATGTGACGGTCGATGAGGGCAAGGGCACCGCGACCGCCGAGGTCACCATCACCTGCAAGTCCATGAACAAGATCGTCGAAGATTTCGCCACCCAGTATCAGGAGAAGATCGCCGCACTCGATACGATGCCTTCCGAGGACGAGCTGTACAAGATGGCCGGCCAGGTGATGGTCGACGTGACCAAGGCCGCTAAGACCAAGGACACCAAGGTCACCTTTAAGTATTCCGCCAACGAGGATAACGAGTGGTCTGCCGACGATTCCGCAACCACCGAGATGATGAATGCGATGATGAACTAGTTCGTTGCGGCGTTTTGCCAAACGCCGCAACTGCTCGACGCTGCGTGGGCACCAGAGCGGCAACTTGTCATTCAAAGAGGACGGCATGACCAGAAGGTCTATGCCGTCCTCTTTTCATGCCAATTTGTTCGCTCTGGTGCCCGCTCGCTACTCGCCCAGCACCAGCGCCGCGAGCTCTGCCTGGCTGTCCACCACGTAGTCGGCGCCGGCGGCTTCCAGCTCTGCGCGGCCGCGGAAGCCCCAGCTGACGCCTGCGCTCTTAAGACCGGCGTTGTGGCCGGTCAGGATATCGACATTGGAATCGCCCACATAGAGCGTGGTCGCCGGGTCGGCGCCCAACTCTTCCATCACATGCAGCGTGACGGGTGCCTCGGGCTTGGGCGGAAACGCATCGACACGGCCCTGTACCAGCGCAAAGCGCTCGGAACCAAAATACTTCTCGATAAGCGGGGCCGCCGAGACGTGGTCCTTGTTAGTGAGCACGGCAAGCTGCACACCCGCGGCACGCAAGCGGTCGAGCATCTCGATCGTGCCGGCATAGGGGGCGGTGTGGTCCTCCTTGTGCTCGCCGTAATAAGCCCTAAACTCGGCAAGCGTCTGCTCAAACATACGGCCGTCGCCCGCGTACTCGGCGGGCATAAAGCGCTCAACCAGCTTGAGCATGCCGTTTCCCACCTTGTAGCGGTACTCGTCAACGGCAAATGTGGGCCAGCCGTGCGCCTCGCAGGTATGGTTGCCGGCGGCTGCCAGGTCCTCGAGCGTGTTGAGGATGGTGCCGTCCAGATCAAAGATCACATGGGAAAAAGCTGCTGCCATGAAAGCTCCCGTCATTGGGTTTCAAAACGCACCCCATAATACTGGGCTTACGCGTTGGGTGTGCTTGGAATCTGAACATCTCCAGGGATATCAGGTGACATCGCGCCACTCATGCGATTCCGCCCTAGCAAATCCTTGGCAGCTGCTCTCCCACGAGCATGTCGAGGATGCGGGTCGAGCCCCAGCCGGTGCGAACGCGCACGGCGGGACGGGCGTCCGATCCAAGCGGCAGCACGCGACCGATGATGGCGGCATTCTCGCCGTAGCGGGCGGCGCGCATGGCGCTCAGCGCGGCATCGGCTTGCTCGGCCGGCACCACGGCAACCATCTTGCCCTCGTTTGCCACCTGCAGCACATCGTAGCCGAGCATCTCACATGCGGCCTGCACGTCGGGGCGCACGGGCACGGCATCCTCGTCGATCTCCATGGCAACACCGCTGGCCTGGGCAAACTCGTTGAGTGTGGATGCCAGGCCGCCGCGCGTGGGGTCGCGGAAACAGCGCGTGCCGGGCGCTGCGGCCAAAACGTCGGCAATCAGGTGGTTGAGCGGCGCGGCATCGCTTTCGATCGTGCTCGAAAATGCCAGGCCCTCGCGTTGGCTCATGATGGCGATCCCGTGGTCGCCGAGTGTGCCTGACACCAGGATAACGTCGCCGGGGCGGCAGTTGGCGCCGCTGAGCGCCACGCCCGTGGGAACCTCGCCCACGCCGGCGGTATTGATGTAGACGCCGTCGGCCCCGCCGCGCTCGACCACCTTGGTGTCGCCCGTGATTATGGACACGCCCGCCTCGCGCGCCGTCTCGGCCATCGTCTGCACAATCTGGCGGAGCTTATCCATGGGATAGCCCTCTTCGAGGATAAAACCGCACGATAGGTAGCGCACGTTGGCGCCCGAGGTCGCGACATCGTTGACGGTTCCGCACACGGCGAGACGGCCGATGTTGCCACCGGGGAAGAACTGCGGCGAGACTACAAAGCTGTCGGTCGACATGGCGATGCGCCCGCTCGCGGGCAGCGCGGCGACGCCGGCGTCGTTGCCTTCGAGCAACTCGGGCGTCCCAAAGGCATCCAAAAAGACCTCATCGATGATGCGTTTCATCATCTGACCGCCGGAGCCATGGCCCAAAAGGACGTTGCTATCGGTGATGCTATGGGACATATCCAAAACTCCAATCGAGGACGGAATTATATGGGTGAGGCGCAGCGTCGACCAGTCCGCCGCTCGTTAGAACGGCGGAACCTAATAGTCGCGGTAGCGGTAGTACGCCGCGCAGCTGCCTTCGGAGCTCACCATGCACGGGCCGACGGGGTGCTCGGGCGTGCAGGTGCGGCCAAAGAGCGGGCAGCCGCTCGGCGTAATGGCCCCGCGCAGCACGTCGCCGCAGCGGCATCCACGCGGCTCGACCGTCGCCTCAACGGGCACGTCAAAGCGGGTACGGGCATCAAAGCGCGAGAACTCAGGGCGGATGGAAAGGCCCGAGTTGGCAATCGGCCCCAGCCCGCGCCATGTGGTGTCGCATGGCTCAAACACCTGCTCGACCAGCTGTCGCGCCACGGGGTTGCCGTCTGCGTTGACGCCACGGCGGTAGGCGTTGTCGATCGCGGGCCTGCCCTCGACAGCCATCTGGACCAGCATGCAGATGCCTTGCAGGATATCGACCGGTTCAAATCCCGTGACCACGCCCGGGGTATCGAACTCGTCGACCAAAAAGCTAAAGGGCGCCAAACCCGTGATGGTGGCGACGTGGCCCGGCAGGATAAAGCCGTCGATGGCGGTCTCGGGATCGTTGGCGATGGCGCGCAACGCCGGCGGCGTGGTCTTGTGGGCGCAATAGACCGAAAAGTTCAAAAGCCCGCGCGCCTCGGCCTCCAAGATGGCAGCGGCGATGGTGGGCGTCGTAGTCTCAAAGCCCACGCCCATAAAAATGACCGGACGATCGGGGTTTTGCTCGGCAATGTCGAGCGCATCGAGCGGGGAGTAGACGATGCGGATATCGCGCCCTGCCGCCTTTTGCGCTGCGAGCGAGGTGGACGATCCGGGCACGCGCATCATGTCGCCAAAGGTGGTGATGATGGCGCCGTCTATGTTAGCGAGCGCGATCGCGTGGTCGATGTCACGGTTGGCGGTAACGCAGACGGGGCAGCCCGGGCCGCTCAGCAGCTTGAGCCCGGCCGGCATAATGGAGCGAAAGCCATAGCGGCCGATGCTCACGGTGTGCGTGCCGCAGACTTCCATAAGGTTGATGCTGCGGTTGCCGACAAGCTCTTGAATACGATCGATGAGCTCGCGAGCCAGCTTGGGGTCGCGAAATGCCGAAAAGTCGATACCGGAGCGCGCCGGCTGTCCGGCCGCCACTAGTATGCCTCGGCCGGGTTGCTGGCCAGTTGGTCTTCTTCGGCCAGTTCGGTCATGGCGTTAACGAGCTCGAGTGTTTCTTGCGCTTCCTGCTCGTCGACGATCTGGATGCCAAAGCCGGCGTGTACGAGAATATAGTCGCCAACCTGCGCCGTTGGCACGAGTCGCAGCGACACGGGGCGCTCGATGCCCATCATGTCGACGGTAGCCTTGAGGCCGTCGTCGCGTTTGACTACTTTGCCGGGAACGGCAAGGCACATATTGTTCCCCTTTTATACGTTTTGCGCTGGATAGGCGCTCAATAATCCATCAGTTGATGGTAGCGCTCGCGGGGTTCGCGGGCAAACGCGTTACGCCTGTGAGACGGCTGGGCACAGCGGTGTGCGAGAGCGAGCTACTGCGATGCGATCTGCGCAAGACGAGCGCTTGCGACCGCCGCCTGACCGTAGGCGATGCAGCCGTCATTGACGGGCACGGTATGGGGGATAAGGACAGTAAGACCTGCGCTTTTGAGCTCGCGGGTGAGGAGCTGGAGCAGAAGTCGGTTCATGAACACGCCGCCCGAGAGCGCGACGGTGTCGATGCCCTCGCACGCGCAGATCTCGCTGGCGATGCGTGCCGAGGAGCGCGCGACGGCGACATGGAAGTCGAGTGCGAGCCTGTCGGCGGGCACACCGGCTCTGGTTCCCTCCAAAAGCGCCGCAAAAAGTGAGCTGGGGCCCAGGACGAGAGACCTGCTCGAGGTTGCTTGGACAGTTAGTTCAGATTTGTACTTTTTAGAGTGGTAATGGGTGGTATAGATCGTCTGCGAGGACCCCGAATGGGTTGATTTGGGGTATCCGGCGGGCGTATTAACCGCAAATGAGGTGCCTGGAGAGCCCTCTTCGGGGTAATCTGAGCCAAAACCGTTGGTTAGAGGGTCTGTTTTTAATACAAATCTGAACAAACTGTCCAGTCGCAATGGGTCAGATGCGGAACAGCCGTCTTTATCGCCGGGAACATGGGTAATTTTGCTGCCGAGCGCGCGCCAGGCGGCGGCTTCGAGTTCGATGGCGGGCTCGCCTTCGTAGGTTGCCTGCCCGCAAATGCCCAAAACTGCAGCGGCGGCGTCAAAGAGACGCCCCATACTGCTCGTGCGTGGGCTGTTGATGTTCCGCTCGATCATCGTTGCCGTCACGCTGCGTGTTTGCTCGTCTAGGCCGTCCAAGAGCCGCTCGGCCCCCGGATGTTCAAGCAGGCCGAGCTCACTGAGCAGGGCAAAGGCGTTGCGGCGGGCGTCGCGCACGGAGGCCGCCCCGCCGGGGAGCGTCCAGGTGCGCAAATGCGCGGCGCGCTCAAAGCCGCCAAGGCTGGCAACAAGAAACTCGCCGCCCCAAATGGTCCCATCGGTGCCGGCGCCGGTGCCGTCAAAGGCGATGCCAAGGACGCGCGAGTCGGTTGTAAGCTGGCCCGCGGCAATCGCCTCGGCCATTACGCTCGCGATATGCGCATGATGGTGCTGGACCTCGACGAGCGGCAGATTGCATTTTCGCGCCTGCTCGCGCGCCCACTGGCTCGATAGATAGCTGGGGTGTAGATCGCAGGCCAAGGCGGCGGGCGCCAAGTCAAAGAGATCTTCCAAGCGCGTGCGCGCGGCGTTCCAGGCATCGAAAGTTGCGCCGTTTTCGATATCGCCGATATGCTGCGACACAAAACAGGTTGCCTCGCCGTTCGTCCCTTCACGCGTGAGCGCAATCGTGGCCTTTTGTTGCGGCCCACAGGCGAGTACGCAGGGCGTGGTGCCGTCGAGCGCCGGCAACGGCAGCGGCTGGGGTGCATATCCGCGAGCGCGGCGAACGGGCATAACGGCGCCGTTCACCGCGCGCACCACAGAGTCGTCGTAGCGCGAGAGGATTGCGCGGTCGTTACCGAGCAACGCGTCGGCGATGCCGGCGGCAACGAGGTGTTCCCAGGCAAGGTTGTCATCGGTCTCGATGGGTTCTTCGCTCAGGTTTCCGCTGGTCATGACGAGCGCGTGCATGCCGCGGGCTTCTGCCGCGGCAAGCAACAGATGCTGAAGCGGGGTGTAGGGGAGCATAACGCCAAGCTCAGGAAGGTTGTGCGCGACGGACGGTGCGAGCGCGTTGGGGGAGCCGCCGCTCTCGCAAACGGCACGTCGGCGCAGCAGCACGATGGGGCGAATGCTGCCGGCCAGCAGGCCGCGCTCAACGTCGTTGACATGGCACAGGCGTTCAGTATCGGCAAGGCCGCGCACCATAACGGCAAGCGGCTTGTTGCTGCGGCGCTTGCGACGGCGCAGCTCGGCTACCGTCTTCTCGTTGGAGGCGTCGCATGCCAAGTGAAATCCGCCCAGACCCTTGATGGCGATGATACCGCCGTTGGCCAGCAGCTCAACACAGCGGTCGATAATGGCGTCGCTGGTCTTGCGCGTGGTGCCGACGGTCAGCGACGCGGCGGCTTCGCCGGCCTCGCGCCACGTAATGTGCGGCCCGCAATCAAAGCAGGCATCGGGCTGCGCGTGAAACCGCCGGTCAAGCGGGTCGCCATACTCTGCGGCACAGGTGGGGCACATAGGAAAGCAATCCATCGAGGTGGCCGCTCGGTCATAGGGCAGCGACCGGATGATGGTAAAGCGCGGTCCGCAGTTGGTGCAGTTGATAAAGGGATAGTGAAAGCGTCGGTCGGCGGGATCGAACAGCTCGTGCAGGCAGTCGTCGCACGTGGCGATGTCGGGCGAGACGAGCGTCGTGTGGGCGGTTTGATCCTGCGATGCCACAATGCGAAAGCCCCGCTCGTTGGCGGCTTCCCAGTCGCCGGGCGCTAGGTCCATAACCTCGACATGCTCCACACGAGCTGCCGCAGGCGTATGCTCGGAAAGCGCGGCGACAAATTCGTCGAGCGCCTCGCTTAGGGCGTGCGCCTCGATATGCACGCCATCGCCCGCGTTAAGCACCCAGCCGCAAATGCCATGCGCCATGGCCTCGCGATACACAAATGGCCGCATGCCAACGCCCTGCACAATGCCCGTCACATGAATATGCACATGCCGCATGCGACCCTCCTTCATCGAGACCTGCCAAAAAGGGACAGGTTTATTTTGGTAGGTAAAACGTTAAACCTGCCAAAACAAACCTGTCCCTTCTTGGCAGGTGCGCCGCGCAAAGACCCGCTACAGCCCCAGGCTCTGCTCGGTGGCGGCGCAGGTGAGCTCGCCGTGTTTAACGCCGCGCAGGCCCAGCAGACGGTCAGCCAGTTCGTAGACACGTTCGCCGTGACCCTTAAGCGCCAGAATCTCCAGGCAGTTGTGGTGATCCAGATGCACGTGCATGGTCGAGACAATCTCGTCGGTGTAGTCGTGCTGTACCTCGTCCAGGCGGCGCGTCAGGTCGCCGGTGTGATGGTCGTAAATCATGGTGAGCGACCCGATGACCTGCTCGTCGGGCGTTCGCATCTGCTCCTTGGCGATCGAGGCGCGAATCAGGTCGCGCACGGCCTCGGAGCGGTTGGCAACGTCGCCGCGGCGCGCGATCTGCTCGTCAAAGCGGCACAACAGGTCGTCGGGCGCGGTGACCGAAAAACGGACCAGCTCGGAGGCGGAGCCGCTGCAACGGCAGCCCACGTCGCCGGTCGGCCCGTGCGGATGCTCGTGCTCGCAGGCGTGCTCGTGCTCGGTCACGCTACACCAGCTTTACGGAGCCAACGGAGTTATGGTCGGCCTCGATGGCCTCCTCGTAGCCCTCGAGTGCGTCGTGCGCCTCGTGGAGCGCCGCCATGGCGGCCTCGAGTTTGGCGCCAATGCGCTCCATGTCAAAGTTCTCGGTCGCATGCAGCAGCTGATGGCTCCACTCGTGGGCGAGCTCGATCGTGTCGTCGACCTGCTTGACGCTCATGGCAAGCTGGCTCATGTTCATTCCGACGTCATGCATGGGAATCTCCTTTTGTACGGGTCTAATCAGTGGTTCAGATTCTACTACGCCCGCTTTACGCATCGCCGCATAAGAAAACGGGTGCGAGTCCGTCTGACCCGCACCCGTTCACTGGGGGCTGTTTGTGATTACCATACTATCCGTGGTCGCGGGCGCAACACCCGGCTCTCCGGCGAGCGGCACAAAACCACTCATGGACGGCAACACGTGACCGGCGTATTACAGGTGCTTCTCCAGCAGCGCCTGCAGCCTGGCCTTGGGCAGCGCACCGACGGAGCGGTCGATTTCCACACCGTTCTTAAAGACAATCAGCGTGGGGATGCTCATAACGCCAAACTTCATGGCCAGGTCCTGATTGTCGTCGACGTTGCATTTGGCGACGGTAATCTTGCCGGCCAGCTCGTCGGCCACTTCGTCAACAATGGGCGAGAGCGAACGGCAGGGACCGCACCACGGTGCCCAAAAATCAACCAGCACGGGAAGGCTGCCGTCAACGATGGAATCGAAATTCTCGGGGGTAATCTGCTTAATGTCAGCCATGGTGACCTCCATAGTGCGACGCGGCTCTGCCGCGTAAGACTCAGTACGACCGTGCTTATACCCAACGGCCCGTAATGCAACCACTCGCAGGCGGCTCTTTTATATAATGGTGGGAACGCAAACGATTGGAGAGCGCATGCCCACGTCACAAAGCCAGAAAAAAGAAGCCATCGCCCAGGCGGCCGAGCAGGAGCTCGCATCGCTCGCGGGCCGCGGCGTGCGTATCGCGGGCAACGCGTGCTCGCCGATTGTGCTGGTAAAAGGAGATTTAGACGATGCCGAGCGTGCGGGTGGCGAGCTGGCTGCCGGTCCAGACGGCGCCGCGTTGCGTAAGGCGCTCGGCGCCATCGGTTACGCGCCCGAGGATTTCTGCGTGCTGGCAAGTGTTGCCGGCGCGGGCGACGGAGCGGTTGCGATAGGCGAGGACCTGCCGTGCGAGCTGTTCCGCGAGGCGCTCGAGGCCTTGGACCCCGAGGCGGTCCTGCTGCTGGACGATCGCGCGGCCGATACCATGCGCGAGACCTACGCAGACATGCTCGTGGCGATCGACGACTTTGATACCGCCATGCTCAAGCCCGGCTTGGTCGCCCACGTGCAGGGTCGTCGCGTACTCGCGCTCGACGGCTTTGAGGCCGCGCTGACCGACAAGGCCGCCAAGCAGCGCATGTGGGCCTACATCAAGCAGCTGACCCCGGCCGCCGCACCGCTGTAGCGGACTGGCGCCGGCAAGGCGGTCCTGATGGGTCGAGCGCGGCGCCGACTTGTCGCGCCCTTACATCACTGCGCGAAGCTCAAACCGATTGCCGTGAATGCGAAACTGGCAGTTGCCGTTCATGCGCTCGACGGCGAACTTGATGCTCTTGGTGTCAAAGCCGTGGCCCGCATGCTGGGTCACGGGCATGCCGTCGACCATCCAAAGATGCCTCCTGCGTTATCGAGAGCTCGACTGTCCTCAGCTTGCCAGTTCGAAAATGGACCCGCCCCAAGATTGAATCCTTATTCCAACTTTACACCTGGCTTTACAGCTGTCTTGTCAGCTGTAAAGCCAGGTGTCATACTAAAGCCCCAAGATTCGCCAAAAGAGAGGGGCCTTGATGGCACAGAGCGCGAACATGGATGCATCGGAGCTTGCACGCGATATCGCGGCCGGCCTGGCATCGGCAACGACGGCAACGGAGCGCGCGGCACTGGTGCCCGCAGAGCTCGTCGAGGCCATTCATCAGCTAAAAACCCAACGTGACGCAGTGATCCTGGCGCACTATTATGTGGCGCCCGAGGTTCAGGCTGTGGCCGATTTCGTCGGCGACAGCTTCTACCTGGCAAAGCTCGCCAAGAGCCTGCCGCAGCAGACTATCGTGCTGTGCGGCGTGGAGTTTATGGGCGAGAGCGCCAAGCTGCTCAATCCCACCAAGACCGTGCTGCTGCCCGAGCCGGGCGCGGACTGTCCCATGGCGCACATGGTCAAGCACGAGACGGTCGACGCGGCGCGCGCCGAATATGGCGACGACCAGGCCGTGGTGTGTTACGTCAACTCGACGGTCGAGATCAAGAGCTGGAGTGACGTGTGCGTTACCAGCTCTAACGCCGTCAAGATCGTCTCCGAGCTGCCGCAGCAGCACATCTTGTTCATTCCCGACCAGAACCTGGGCCGCTTTGTGGCCGAGCAGGTGCCCCAAAAGCACGTCATCCTCAACAACGGCTACTGCCCGCGCCATCACATCATCACCGTCGAGCAGATCGTCGACGCACAGGAGGCACACCCCGACGCTCTCGTGCTGGCGCACCCCGAGTGCAAGGCCGACGTCCTGGCCGAGGCTGACTACATCGGCTCCACTGCCGGCATCATCAAGTATGCCGAGGAGTCGGACGCGAGCGAGTTTATCATCGTGACGGTCCGCGGCGTGCTCTACGAGCTCGAGCGCCGCTGTCAGGGCACCGGCAAAAAGTTCTACTTCCCCGCGGTGCAGCCCACCTGCGTCAACATGGATCTCATCACGCTCGAAAAGCTCGTGCGCTGCCTGGAGACGGGCGAGGGCGAGGTGCAGATCGGCGTGTCGGATGAGGCCGCCGACCAGGCCAAGCTCACGCTCGACCGCATGCTCGAATACGCGGCGCGCTAGAACGATGTGACATGAGGGACCATCCCTTATGTCACATTACAAGGGAGAGGATTCCTGTGGAAACCAAACAATGCCCCGACATGGAGTGCGACGTCGTCATTGCCGGTTGCGGCGTGGCGGGCCTGTACGCGGCCCTTAATCTGCCGACGAGCACGCGCGTGATCATGCTCTCCAAGGGCACTGTCGACGAGTGCGATTCGATGCTCGCGCAGGGCGGTATCTGCGTGCTTCCCGAAGGCTCTGACTACGACGCCTTCTTTGAGGACACCATGCACGCCGGCCACTACGATAACCGCCGCGAGAGCGTCGACATCATGATCCGCTCGAGCCGCTCGGTCATCAACGACCTGCTGGCCATGGGCGTGGACTTTGAGCGCAAGGCCGACGGCAGCCTCGACTTTACCCGCGAGGGTGCGCACAGTCGCCCGCGCATCGCCTTCCATGCCGACATTACGGGCAAGGAGATCACGACCAAGCTCCTCCAGGCCGTTCGCAAGCTGGATAACGTGCAGATTTTGGAGCACGTGGCCATGACCGACATTCTGACGGGCGAGCGTGATGGCGCCACGGCGTGCCTCGGCGTCGTCGCCGTTCCCGTGGACGAGGACAACTCGGTTCGCCCCGCCGACGAGCTGGCAAATGCCGCCGAGGGCGTGCATGCCGGCGAGCCGTTTAAGATCCATGCCCGCCACACGCTGTGGGCGACAGGCGGTATCGGCGGCGTGTACGACCACTCGACCAACTACCCGCAGCTCACCGGCGATGCCTGCTACATTGCCCAGGAGCATGGCATTAAGATGGAGCACCTGGACTACGTGCAGATTCACCCCACGGGACTGTTCTCGCCGCAGCCGGGCCGCACCTTCCTGATCAGCGAGAGCTGCCGCGGCGAGGGCGCGATTTTGCTCAACGCCGCCGGCGAGCGTTTTACCGATGAGCTTCAGCCGCGCGATGTGGTCGCTGCCGCTATTCGCGAGCAGATGAAGCAGGATGGTACCGAGCACGAGTGGCTGAGCTTTGCCCCCGTTGAGCGCGACGTGGTAACCGGACACTTTGCCAACATTCGCGCACGCTGCCTGGAGGACGGCCGCGACATCTTGGACGAGCCCATTCCCGTCACACCCACGCAGCACTACTTTATGGGCGGCGTGTGGGTCGACAAGGACGGCCGCACCTCGATGCCCGAGCTCTACGCCGCCGGCGAGACGGCCTGCAACGGCGTTCACGGCAAGAACCGCCTTGCATCAAACAGCCTGCTCGAGGCGCTGGTCTGGGGTCGTCGCGCCGCGTGGCACATGCGTACCGGCCAGTCGCTCGCCGTGGAGCAGGCGGGCGAGCCCGCGCTCGACGGCCGTCATCGCGCCCTGAGCGCCGACACCCTGGCAATCGATGATTTGGCCCGTGCCGCCGGCACGCAGGCCGTGGAGGAGTAGACCATGAACCCCATTACCATGAAGCTCGTCGTCGATGATCTGATTCTGCAGGCTCTGCGCGAGGACATTACGTTTGAGGATGTGAGCACGGCGAGCGTGTGCCCCACGGCGCGTCCCGCCACGGTGGAGCTCATCGCCAAGGCCGATGGCATCATCGCGGGCCTGGATGTGTTCGCTCGCACCTTTGAGCTGCTGGATTCGCAGAGCTCGGTACTGTTTGATGTTGCCGATGGCGACGAGGTGCACGCCGGCGACCATGTGGGCCAGGTACGCGGCGATGCGCGCGTGCTGCTTTCGGGCGAGCGCGTGGCGCTCAACTACCTGCAGCGCATGAGCGGTATCGCTACCTATACGCACCAGATGGCTGCGGCGCTCGAGGGCACCAAGACCGTGCTCGTCGACACGCGCAAGACCACGCCGGGTATGCGCGTCTTCGAGAAGGCCGCGGTCGAGATCGGCGGCGGCAGCAACCACCGCTACAACCTGTCGACGGCCGTCATGCTCAAGGACAACCACATCGACGCCGCCGGTGGCGTGACGCGTGCGATCGAGATGGCGCGCGCCCATGCATCGTTTACCGCGACGGTCGAGATCGAGTGCGAGAACCTGGACATGGTGCGCGAGGCCGTGGAGGCCGGCGCCGACATCATCATGCTCGACAACATGACCCACGATGACATGGCTGCCGCGATTGAGCTTATTGCCGGTCGCGCCAAGACCGAGTGTTCGGGCAACGTGGATGCCAGCAATATCCGTGCGCTTGCCGACCTGGGCGTTGACTTTATTAGCTCGGGGGCGTTGACGCACTCTGCGCCGATTCTCGACCTCTCGCTTAAGCACCTGCGTCTGCTGGACGGTAAATAATGGACGCCCGCGAGCGTCGCCGTGCCATTATGGGCGTGCTCGAGCGAGCCAAAGACCCCGTCTCCGGCAGTACGCTTGCTCGCGAGGTGGGTGTGAGCCGCCAGGTTGTCGTGCAAGACATCGCCCTGCTGCGCGCCGATGGGCACGATATCGTGGCGACCAATCGCGGCTACGTGCTGCAGGAGGCCCCCAGCAGCCCCGCCGTGCCCACGCGCCTGGTCAAGGTTCGCCATAGCGTGGAGCAGACAGGCGATGAGCTCACGAGTATCGTCGACGCCGGAGGCGCCGTGCTCAACGTAATCGTCAACCACCGCGTGTACGGTAAGATCACGGCCGACCTGGACATCCGCAATCGTCGCGATGTTGAGCGCTACCTGCACGATATCGAGAGCGGCAAGAGCTTTCCACTACTAACGGTGACGAGCGGCTATCACTTCCATCGCATCGCGGCAGAGGATGAGCAAGCCCTCGACGAGATCGAGGCTATGCTCAAGGAGAAGGGCTATCTGGCAGACCTGATGCCCTACGAAGACGATCTGTCGTAGCCGACGCTGCAAACGCCCCTAAGCGGCAATCTGACGTTCAATCGTCGGTCGCGTACAAAAGTACGCTTCCCTCCTCTTTCACGTCACCTTGCTCGCTTGGGGGCGTTTTCGCTGACTTATGCTCAACCTGCGACGGTGCCAAATTAGCTATCCGCACAAAAAAGAGGCCTTCGCGGCGATGCGGAGGCCTCCTTTTTGTTTGTGCACGGTGTACTTTTGAGTGTGTGCAGGTGGAAGAGCTGTTACTCCTCGACGATCTCGGTGATCGCGCCGGCGGGGCAAGCGTCCTGGCAAGCGCCACAGGCGACGCAGGAGTCCTCGTCAGCAACGGTAGCGACGTCCTGGAGCTCCAGAACGCCAGCGGGGCAGGAGTCGACGCAAACGCCACAAGCGATGCACTCGTCGGCATCAATTACGGGATGAGCCATGGTAGTTTCCTCTCTGTTGACCGACGCTACAGGCGATGCGCGCCGGTTTGATTCGGGCAAAAACATACCACGTGAGCGACCGTTTGCAATACCCTCTGGCCGGCATCTTCATACCATTCGCCGAGTATGCCAAGGCTTACTAAGAAACGCACAGGTGAGGCTGGTGAGCTGTGCAAATGTTAGCTAAAGGTGACTCGAATTATTGAGCAATTGAGTGGGCTTTCGGAAAGCGCATCCCGTTATCTGGTCGAAAAACGGGTCGCAGTTTCCGGTTGGGCCCGCTAGCGGAAACTGCGACCCGGTATCAGCTCTCAAAACGGGATACGGTTTCCGGTTGAGCCTTCAGACGGAAACTGCGACCCGGAATCCACACTCAAACCGGGACGAGCTTTCCGTAAAGCAGCCCCAGGCACCCCCGGCCCAAACCTCAGCCATCTCTACATAGATCTCGATAGATTTGCCGAGAACTCAATCAGCGCATCTACCTGCGTATTCGAGAACCTAAACTCTAAGTGATAAGAAATCTTATATGAATTGACTTAGATTTTGTATATTCCGGTCCATAAGGGGATACACTACATCCTGAAAGACAAACCGAAAGACCGCTTGGCAGACCGCCGAGTCGGTGCAAACGCACAAGAGAGAGGGAATTTCTAATGGGCAAGATTCTTGGTATCGACCTTGGTACTACTAACTCCGCAATGGCCGTTCTCGAGGGCGGTTCTCCGACCATCATCGTGAACGCCGAGGGCGACCGCACCACCCCGTCTGTCGTGGGCTTCCGTGCCGACGGTGATCGCGTCGTGGGCAAGGCCGCTAAGAACCAGGCGGTCACCAACCCCAAGAACACCGTGTTCTCCATCAAGCGCTTCATGGGCCGCAAGTACTCCGAGTGCACCTCCGAGCTCAAGACCGTGCCGTATGAGGTCAAGGAGGGCCAGGGTGGCCGTGCCGTCGTCGACATCGAGGGCAAGGAATACACCGCCGAGCAGGTGAGCGCCATGACGCTCGCAAAGATGAAGGCCGACGCCGAGAAGTATCTGGGCGAGACCGTCACCGACGCCGTCATCACCGTCCCGGCCTACTTCAACGACGCCCAGCGCCAGGCCACCAAGGACGCCGGTAAGATCGCCGGCCTCAACGTTAAGCGTATCGTCAACGAGCCGACCGCTGCCGCTTTGGCCTATGGCCTGGACAAGCAGGGCTCCGACCAGCGCATCCTGGTCTTCGACCTGGGCGGCGGTACCTTCGACGTCTCCATCCTCGACCTCGCCGACGGCGTGTTTGAGGTTCTGTCCACCTCGGGCGACAACCACCTGGGCGGCGACGACTGGGATCAGCGCGTCATCGACTGGATGGCCGATAAGTTCCAGCAGGAGAACGGTGTCGACTTGCGTCAGGACCCCATGGCCCTGCAGCGTCTGAAGGAGGCCGCCGAGAACGCCAAGAAGGAGCTCTCCGCCGCCCAGCAGTCCACTATCAACCTGCCGTTCATCACCATGAACCAGTCCGGCCCGCTGCACCTCAACTACACGCTGACCCGCGCCGAGTTCGAGAAGATCACCCGCGACCTGCTCGAGCGCTGCAAGCAGCCTGTCACCAACGCCCTGCGCGACGCTAACCTTAAGCTCTCCGATCTGACCGAGGTCATCCTCGTCGGCGGCTCCACCCGTATGCCCGCCGTCCAGGAGCTCGTCAAGACCATGACCGGCAAGCAGCCCAACATGTCCGTGAACCCCGACGAGGTCGTTGCCGACGGCGCTGCCGTCCAGGGCGGCGTGCTCACCGGCGACGTCGAGGGCATCCTGCTGCTCGACGTTACCCCGCTGTCGCTGGGCGTCGAGACCATGGGCGGCATCATGACCAAGATGATCGACCGCAACACCACGATTCCGACCTCCAAGACCGAGGTCTACTCCACCGCTGCCGACAACCAGACCAGCGTCGAGATCAACGTGCTCCAGGGCGAGCGCGAACTTGCCCGCGACAACAAGTCGCTCGGTAAGTTCCAGCTGACCGGTATCCCGGCTGCCCGCCGTGGCGTGCCGCAGATCGAGGTCACCTTCGACATCGACGCCAACGGCATCGTCAAGGTCTCCGCTAAGGACAAGGGCACCGGCAAGGAGCAGCAGATCACCATCTCCGGCTCCACCGCTCTGTCCGACGAAGAAGTCGATCGTATGGTCAAGGACGCCGAGGCTCATGCCGAGGAGGACAAGAAGCAGAAGGAAGAGGTCGAGGTCCGCAACCAGACCGACAGCCTGTGCTACTCCACCGAGCAGACCCTCAACGAGCTGGGCGACAAGGTTTCCGCCGACGTGAAGTCCAAGGCCGAGGCCGCTATCGCCGATGCCAAGAAGGCGCTCGAGGGCTCTGACGTCGAGGCCATCAAGGCCGCTGGCGAGTCCCTGCAGTCCGTGGCCTACGAGCTGGCTCAGGTTGTCTACGCCGACGCTCAGCAGCAGACCGACGGTGCCGCCGGCGCCCAGCATGCCGACGATGACGTCGTCGACGCCGACTACGAGGTTGTGGACGACGAGGACAAGTAATCATGTCCGCCCGTAAAGCTCGCACGGGGGCGGCTGCCGTTGGAGCCGCCCCCGTTGACTCTGAGGAGAAGGACGTGAAGATTCCCGTAGAGGCCGTCGACGATACCGAGGCCAACGAGGCCGAGGCCGCCGAGGCTGTCGAGAACCAGGTAGAGGATTCCAACAAGGAGGCGACGATGACCGAGGACGAGATGGTGGAAGCCGCTATCCGCGCCGGTGAGGAAGCCGCCGACAACGACTTTAAGCTCAAGTTCGAGCAGGCCCAGAAGGAGCTTGCCGACGTGCGCAATGAGCTCGATGCTGCGGCAGAGGCTCAGAAGGCTGCCGAGGACAAGGCGAAGGACGCCACCGAGCGCACCGCCCGTCTGCAGGCCGACTGGGAGAACTTCCGTCGCCGCACCGCCAGCGAGCGTATCGCCGAGCGTGAGCGCGCGACAGAGAAGCTCGTCACTGCGCTGCTGCCGGTGGTCGACGATATCGAGCGTGCGATCGACCATGCCCGCAGCCAAGAGCTTGCCGACGACTTTAAGCAGTTCGTCGACGGCGTCGACGCGGTGCATGCCAAGCTACTCGATGTGTTTGCGCACGAGGGCGTTGAGCCCATCGACCCCAAGGGCGAGGCGTTCGATCCGCTCGAGCACCAGGCTGTGGGTCGTGTCGAGGACTCGTCGCAGTACGACGAGACCGTCAACGACGTGTACCAGAAGGGCTACCGCATGGCGGACCGCATCCTGCGTTCCGCGATGGTGACGGTGACCTACGGTGGCGAAAAGCGCCCCGCACCGGAGCCCGAAGCGGCGCCCGAGGATGCTGCGGCCGATACGGCCGAGAGCACCGAGGAGTAATTGAGAAGGGCCCCGGGGCAACACCCGGGGCCCTTTCTGGCCTAGTGCCATATGAAAGCATGAGCCGCCGCCCGCTGGGCGACGGATAAAACAGGAGAGGAGCTACGATGGCTGCAGGCAAAACCTTCTATGACATCCTGGGCGTATCCAAGAGCGCCTCCGACAAAGAGATCAAGAGCGCGTTTCGCAAGCTCGCGCAAAAATATCACCCTGACGCCGGCGGCGACGAGGCCAAGTTCAAGGAGATCAGCGAGGCCTACGAGACGCTTTCGGACGAGAAGAAGCGCAAAGAGTACGACCAGATGCTCATGTTTGGCGGCATGCCGGGCGCAGGCGGCGCGTATGGCGGCGGCTACGGTGCCGGCGCGGGTGCCAGCGGCTGGGGCGACATCTTCGACAGCATCTTTAGCGGCAACGGCGCCTGGGGCAGCGATTGGGGCTCGGGCTTTGCCGGGGCTGCAGGCGCTGCCGGTGCCGGCGCGGGTCGCAGCCGCGCTCGCAAGGGCGGCGACCTGTCGCTGACCGTCGATGTGACGGCCGAGGACGCGTTTCGCGGCGTGACGCACAAGGTCACCTATCGCATTCCCTCGACAGGCGAGCAGCAGACCATTACGGTCTCGGTGCCCGCGGGCGCGGTCGACGGCGGCAAGCTACGCTACAAGCGTCGCGGCGAGTATGGCGTCGCCGGCGGCGAGCGCGGCGACCTGGTCGTGACCACGCATGTGGAGGAGCACCCGCTGTTTAAGCGCAAAGGCGCCGACGTGACCATGGAGGTACCGGTCTCGGTCTACGAGGCGGCGCTCGGCTGCACGGTGGACGTGCCCACGCCCGGCGGTGCGACGGTCCGTTTGAAAGTGCCTGCGGGTACCCAGACGGGCAAGAAGTTCCGCTTTAAGGAGATGGGGGCGCCCGACGTTAAGCACCGTGGCCGTACGGGTGCGCTGCTCGTCGAGATCAAGGTGCAGGTTCCCACGAACCTATCCGATGACGAGCGCGATGCCATGACCAAGCTGCGCGAGGCCGACACGCGCGACTACCGCGAGAAGGTCAACCGTTACAAGGCGACGTTCTAGGACGGTCGCGGTGCACGCCCACGCCCGTGGGCTTATGATGGACGATAACGAGACGGAAAGGGGTCAGGTAGCATGGCCGAGGACAATAGGAACAAACCGCTGTACATGATCAGCGTGGCGGCCGAGCTGACCGGCATGCATCCGCAGACTCTGCGCGTCTACGAGTCCAAGGGCCTGGTGAACCCCCAGCGCTCGGGCGGCAACACGCGCCTGTATTCGCGTGCCGATATCGAGCGCCTGGAGCTCATCAACCAGCTGACCGACGAGGGCATCAACCTTGCCGGCGTGGTGCGTATCCTCGATATGAAGGAGCGTGCCGAGGAGCGCGAGCGCGAGAACGAAAAGCTCCGCGCCCGCATGCGCCAGCTCGAGGACGAGCTGCACGAGTACAAGATGCAGAAGAAGATCACCTCCCTGGCCCCGCGCGATGGCTCGGTTAATCCCGAACAGGTCATGCGCAAGCTGCTGGGCGCCGGCGGGGATTTGTAGTTACGCGGGTTTACCAACCCGCGTAACCAGTTGACGCTGCAAGCCCGTCAGAGCGGCAATCTGCCTTTCAACTTCGGCGGCATGATCAAAAGATCAATGCCGCCTTGTTTCAAGGCACCTTGCTCGCTCTGGCGGGCTTTCGCTGTCCGCGCCAAAATATCGGCGTTGCCATGGCCCGGATGCGGCACTTGGGGACGTTCCTCACTTTGGAAATACGGCCCGCTCGCTGTCCGTCCTCTACCTGCGGCGTTGCCTTGCTCCGGATGCAGTAGTCGTTGGTAGTCATTGGGGCCCGCTCGCTGTCGTTGCCAAAGCATCGGTGTTGCCGGAGTAGTCATTGGGGACGTTCTTAAATAACTAGTCGAAAGGGACGCTCTTGCACCAAATCTGCTGATCCACATCGGGCTCGTCCTGTACTTTACCGAGATAAAGTGAACGTGCAGATTCGTAACCCATTCGCAACCGTTCTATGGCACGATATTGAACGAATGCATGCTATGCGCCCAAATCTTTTGGGCAGAGTGGGAGACAGTATGGTCAAGCTGTACGAGGACGGCATCTACCTGCGCGGCGGCAGCGAGGTTGTGCCTGCGGCCGAGGCTGCCGAGCGCGGTATTACGCAGACGCCCGAGGATGCCAAGCGCGGCACCATCGCGTATTCGATCCTCCAGGCACACAATACGTCCGGCGACCCCGAGGCGCTCAGGATTCGCTTCGATGCCATGGCGAGCCACGACATCACCTTTGTCGGCATCATCCAGACGGCGCGCGCCTCGGGCATGGAGCAGTTCCCGCTGCCCTACGTGCTCACCAACTGCCATAACTCGCTGTGCGCCGTGGGCGGCACCATCAACGAGGACGACCACGTCTTTGGCCTTTCCGCGGCCAAAAAGTACGGCGGCATCTTCGTCCCGCCGCACATCGCCGTCATCCACTCCTTTATGCGCGAGAACTTCGCCGGTTGCGGCAAGATGATCCTGGGCTCCGACTCGCACACCCGCTATGGCGCCCTGGGCACCATGGCCGTGGGCGAGGGCGGCGGCGAGCTGGCAAAGCAGTTGCTGCGCGACACCTACGACGTTGCCTATCCCGGCGTCGTCGCTATCTACCTCACGGGCGCCCCGCGTCCCGGCGTCGGCCCGCACGACGTGGCGCTCGCCATCATCCGTGCCGTCTTTGCCAAGGGCTATGTCAAGAACAAGGTCATGGAGTTTGTGGGCCCGGGTATCGCGAGCATGACGACCGATTACCGCAACGGCGTCGACGTCATGACCACCGAGACCACCTGCCTGTCGAGCATCTGGGCCACTGACGAGGACACGCACGCGTTTTTGGCCATGCACGGTCGCGGCGACGACTACCGCGAGCTCAAGCCCGCCGATGTCGCCTACTACGACGGTTGCGTCGAGGTCGATCTGTCGAGCATCAAGCCCATGATCGCGCTGCCATTCCATCCTTCCAACGGCTTTGAGATCGAGGAGCTCAACGAGAACCTCGAGGACATCCTGCATGAGGTGGAGCTCGAGGCCGCCAAGATCGGCGAGGGCAAGACGCACTTTAGCCTGCTCGACAAGATCGTCGACGGCAAGCTGCACGTGCAACAGGGCGTTATCGCCGGCTGCTCGGGCGGCAACTACGACTCCGTGGTCCAGGCTGCCCGCGTGCTCAAGGGCGCCAACACCGGCTGCGGCGAGTTCTCGCTGTCGGTCTATCCCACGAGCCAGCCCGTGGCACTCGAACTTACGCGCCGTGGCTATATTTACGACCTTATGGAGGCCGGCGCGATCGTGCGCACGGCGTTCTGCGGTCCGTGCTTTGGCGCCGGCGACACGCCTGCCAACAACGGCCTTTCGATCCGTCACACCACGCGCAACTTCCCCAACCGCGAGGGTTCCAAGCCGGGCAATGGTCAGCTGAGCGCCGTGGCCCTAATGGACGCTCGCTCCATTGCGGCGACGGCTGCCAACGGCGGCGTCCTGACGCCGGCGACCGACCTGCCCGAGGAGACTTGGGACGAGGCCTGCGAGTACACCTTTGACGACGCGCCGTACAAAAAGCGCGTGTACTGGGGCTTTGGCAAGGCCGAGCCTGCCGACGAGCTGGTCGAAGGTCCCAACATCAAGCCGTGGCCCGCAATGGAGCCTCTCGGCGACGATATCCTGCTCAAGGTGTGCTCCAAGATCATGGACCCGGTCACCACGACCGACGAGCTCATTCCCTCGGGCGAGACGAGCTCCTTCCGCTCCAACCCGCTGGGCCTGGCAGAGTTTACGCTCAGCCGCCGCGATCCGGCCTACGTGGGTCGTTCCAAGGAGGTCGACGCCGTGGAGAAGCGCCGCGTTGCCGGCGAGGCGGCGGGCGATCTGGCGGCACTCGATGCTGAGCTTGCCGGCGTGTTTGAGGCGCTGGCCGGCGCCGGCGTCGTGGCCGATGCCAAGGCGACCGAGTACGGCTCCATGCTCTATGCCAAGAAGCCCGGTGACGGTTCTGCCCGCGAGCAGGCTGCGAGCTGCCAGCGCGTGATTGGCGGTCTGGCCAACATCGTCCACGAGTACGCCACCAAGCGCTATCGCTCCAATGTGATGAACTGGGGCATGGTGCCCTTCCAGATGGAGGCCGAGCCCAACTTTGAGGTGGGTGACTACGTCTTTGTGCCGGGTATCCGCGCTGCGCTCGACGGCGATCTGCAGAACATCGCCGCCTACGTGGTGCGCGCCGATGGTGCGGTCGAGCAGATTGAGCTCTACATTGCCGATATGACGGATGAGGAGCGTGCCATCGTCAAGGCCGGCTGCCTGATCAACTACAACAAGTTCAAGGCCGCTGCCGAGTAACGCACTTAATTGTCCGCCCGGGGCTTACCCTTTCCCGCCCGCTCACGCGCTTCGCGAGGGTCGCGTTCGGGAAAGGGTAAGCCCCGGGCTACATTTCTGCGTTCTCGTTGGGTCTTGAGGGACGCTAATAAATAGACTTGCTTGATGCCGCCTCTGTTAATGGGGCGGCTTCTTTTTTGTCGAGAACCGCCACAAAGGGGACAGGCACCTTTGTGGCGGTTCTCGGTTTGTCTCGACCTGTAACATCTTGGCCGCTAAAAGTGGGCCTGGTGTTACAGATTTAGATTTTCGATTCGGGTGTCTTCTGTTCGTCTCGATTTGTAACAGATAGAGCTCTATTTGCCGAGTAGATGTTACAGATTGAGACAAACGGGTGCCGCTGGCCATTTCATCTTGATTTGTAACATCTGGAGCCATAAACAGTCGCTAGATGTTACAGATTGAGATAGTAAGGGGACAAGTCCGCAGCGGGTGAGCGTGCCTGCTCCCTATCGCTTAATCACTCAGAAAATCTTATATATAGAGACTTAGATTTGTGTATAAGATCGTACAAAGCTGGCAACAATACTTCTCGGACAACGTGAAGCCGCCCCGTAGGGCGGCCGCCCCAAGAGAGGTGATTCCATGAGAATCGATAAGCTAGCAATGACGTCGCGCGAAGCGTTGCAGACCGCCATGAGCACGGCTGCCGACGCACAGGCCGGCGCGGTGGAGCCGATTCACCTGCTGTCTGCCCTGCTCGGCGCCGGTGAGCGCAATATCTCCGTGATTATCGAGCGCATCGGCGCCGACCCAGCCCAGCTTGCGCACTCCACGCAAGATGCCATCGACCGCGCACCCAAGGTTTCGGGCGAGGGCCAGCAGATGGGCCTGTCCAACGAGCTCGTCCGTGTCATCGAGAAGGCCGAGAAAAAGGCCACCAAGATGGGCGACAGCTTTGTAGTGACCGAGCATCTGCTGATGGCACTTGCCGAGGACAAAGGTGAGGCGGGCCGCGTGCTGCGCGACGCCGGCGTTACCAAGGAGCGTATCGAGCAGGTCTACGAGGAGCTGCGCGGCGATGACCGCGTGACGTCCGCCGAGGACAAGACCCAGTTTGAGGCACTGGAGCAGTACGGCCGCAACATCTGCGACCTGGCCCGTGCCGGCAAGCTCGACCCGGTTATCGGTCGTACCGACGAGATCCGTCGTACCATTCAGGTCCTATCCCGTCGTACCAAGAACAACCCTGTGCTCATCGGTGAGCCGGGTGTCGGTAAAACGGCCATCGTCGAGGGCATCGCCCAGCGTATCGTGGCCGGCGACGTGCCGAGCACGCTGCGCGACCGCGACCTCATCGAGCTCGACATGAGCGCGCTGGTCGCCGGTGCCAAGTACCGCGGCGAGTTCGAGGACCGCTTGAAAGCCGTGCTCAAGGAAGTGCAGAAGTCCGAAGGCAAGGTCATCCTGTTCATCGATGAGCTCCACACCATTGTGGGCGCGGGTGCCACCGAGGGCTCCATGGACGCCGGCAACATCCTCAAGCCTGCGCTCGCCCGCGGCGACCTGCACGCGATCGGCGCGACCACGCTCGACGAATACCGCAAGTACATCGAGAAGGACGCGGCGCTCGCCCGTCGTTTCCAGACCGTTATGGTCTCCGAGCCTACCGTTGAGGACACCATTTCGATCCTGCGTGGCCTCAAGGAGAAGTACGAGATCTTCCACGGCGTGCACATTACCGATAGCGCGCTCGTGGCCGCCGCCGACCTCTCCGATCGTTATATCGCCGACCGCTTCCTGCCCGACAAGGCCATCGACCTGGTCGATGAGGCCGCAAGCCGTCTGCGCATGGAGCTCGATAGCATGCCGGTCGAGATCGACGCCACCACGCGTCAGCTCACCCAGCTGCAGATTGAGGAGCAGGCGCTCATGAAGGAGACCGACGACGCCTCCAAGGAGCGTCTGGAGACCCTGCGCCAGGAAATCGCCGAGGTCCAGGAAAAGCTCAACGTGCAAAAGGCCGGTTGGCTCAACCAAAAGAACGCCATCGACCATGTGCAGGAGCTCAAGGGCCAGCTCGATGAGGCCAAGAGCGAAGAGGAACGTGCGACGCGCAACGGAGACTTGGGCCGTGCGTCCGAGCTGCGTTACTCCGTGATTCCGGGTCTGCAGCAGCAGATTCAGGATTCCGAGGCCGCGCTCGAGGCACAAAAGCAGCAGGACGGTGAAGGCCTCAACGAGCAGGTGACCTCCGACGAGATCGCCGAGGTCGTGAGCGCCTGGACCGGTGTGCCCGTCTCCAAGATGATGCAGGGTGAGCTCGACAAGCTGAAGGGCTTGGAAGGCGAGCTGCATAAGCGCGTCATCGGCCAGGATGAGGCCGTCTCCGCCGTCGCCGCGGCTGTGCGCCGTAGCCGTGCGGGCCTCT
The DNA here is from genome assembly GCF_052065125.1 of Collinsella sp. HCP28S3_G2. NCBI lineage: Bacteria > Bacillati > Actinomycetota > Coriobacteriia > Coriobacteriales > Coriobacteriaceae > Collinsella > Collinsella sp. HCP28S3_G2. The sequence goes on along the minus strand of NZ_JBQHUO010000003.1, from coordinate 84,315 downwards.
CCGATCCGGACAAGCCCATCGGCAGCTTCTTCTTCCTGGGCCCCACCGGTGTGGGCAAGACCGAACTCGCCAAGGCGCTGGCCGAGTGCCTGTTCGATGACGAGCGCGCGCTCGTGCGTATCGACATGTCCGAGTACATGGAGAAGTTCAGCGTTCAGCGTCTGATCGGTGCGCCCCCGGGATACGTGGGCTACGACGAGGGTGGACAGCTCACCGAGGCCGTGCGCCGTCGCCCGTACTCCGTGATCTTGCTCGACGAGATGGAGAAGGCTCACCCGGATGTCTTCAACGTGCTGCTGCAGGTGCTCGACGACGGTCGTCTGACCGATGGTCAGGGTCGTCAGGTGTCCTTCAAGAACACGATCATCATCATGACGTCCAACGTGGGCTCCAAGGCTATCGCCGATCTTTCGGGCAAGGACGAGGAGGAGATGCGCCATCAGGTTGACGCGGCCATGGCTCAGACTTTCCGTCCCGAGTTCCTCAACCGTATCGACGATATCGTGGTGTTCCATCCGCTCGGCATGGCGCAGATCGAAAAGATCGTCGATATTCAGCTCGCCGACGTCCGCGCACGTCTGGCCAAGGAGCGCATGACGCTTGCCATCACCCCGGCGGCCAAGCAGATGCTCGCTGTGGGCGGTCTGGACCCGGTCTTTGGTGCCCGTCCGCTCAAGCGTCTGGTGCAGCGCGAGGTCGTGGACGCCATCGCCGCCGCTATCATCGACGGTACGGTGCGCGAGGGCGATCAGGTGACGGTTGACGTCGACAAGGACGGTGCCTTTACCGTCGTGTGCGATAACACGCCGTCTGCCACCTACGAGGTGCCCGACGCCGAGTAGATTGTTGGGCCATGCCTTAAATCTACTTTTTGAGCCAAACGCCAAGGGCGGCGGATCCAATTGGGTCCGCCGCCCTTTTTCGTGCGACAATCGATGATGTTGAACATGAGTACATGGCAAGGAGCTATGCAGATGAAAGACGAGAACGAGACGAACGCACCGGCGCCTGAGTCAGCGCCCGCCGCACCCAAGCCTGCGCCTAAGCCGGCACCCAAGCCGCGCGACCCCTACATCCGTGCCGAGAACGAGGACGACGACGGCTACGATCCCTACAGCGATCGCCGCCCCGAGCGCGAGCCGATGTTCGAAGCCGATCCGTGGCGCTAACTCCTGCAGGGTAGCTAATTTGGGACGGGGCTTTTTTAGCTGCCCCGGCTGGTAATGTGCCGGCTTAGTCGATTAACGGTCGGGGCAGCTAAAAAAGCCCCGTCCCAAATTAGCTACCCTCGCTGCGGCCGGCTAGTCTTGGGCCTTGATGCTTGGCATCAGAATCTGGGCGAGGTAGTCGGTCTCGAGTTTGGTCGCGGCGTCTGCCTTGCCGTCTTTGCCGACCAGTACGTTCTTGATCTGGCTATAGGTATAGCGGTTGCCGGTTGTGAGCTCGACAAGATCGATGGCCGTGTCCATGGGGTAGGTCGACACGGGGTCTTGCGTGCGCCCGTTGATGGTCTGGGGCACCACATACGGATAGACGGGGCCGCTGGCGTAGACCGTGTAGCCGTTGCCAAGGCTTGCCGCACCTAAAACCGTATCGCCCTTATCGGGCGTAAAGCTCTCGCCGTCGCGCACTGCGACAAGCGTCACGATCGGCGTATTGCTGTCGCTGGCAAGATAGATGCACAGCGTATTGCCGTTTTGCCAAGTCGCGACTTTGCCGTACCACTCAACGGGAATATCGAGCTGATACAGGTCCGTTGCCTTATGCCGAGCATCGGCGTCGCGGGCCGCCTGCGCCTCGCGGGAACTTATGGCATTGACGGCGGCGTCACGGCGCGCGGTTGCCGTCTGCTGGAGCACCTTTGCGACCGCGGCAGAGCTCGCGCCACCCTCCTCGGCGTACTTGGCCGCGGCATCGATCTGGTCGTCGGTCACCGTGTCTGCCGAAGGTACCTTAAGCTTAAAGGATGCCTGAGCGCTCAGGTCCTGCCCGTCGCTCTTTACGCTAACCTGCGCCTTGGTGGTTGGCACGGTGTAAATGGTACCGTCGACTGCGATGGGGGACCCAGCGATGGAGAGCGTATAGTCGCCAGGCAGCAGCTTAATACCGCGACCGCGCTCATCAACATAGAGCGTCTCGCTCACGGAGGAGCCGTCAGAGTCTTGCCCGCTCACCTGCACGGGAATCTTGGAGCCGGTGGAACAGTCGAGCCCTGCGGCATGTACGCCAATCTGCACCGACATCATGGTGTGGGCGTTGACGGCAGCGACGGCGGCCTGTTCTTGTTGGTATCCGTTCCAAGCGGCATAGCCCGCGCCGCCGGCAACGAGCGCGGCGGCAACGACGCCGGCAACCATCAAATTGCGTCGCTTGGGCGACATCTTGTGATGGCGAGCCTTGGCTTCGCGTGCCGAGGGAACGGACGGCAGGGGAATATCGCCCATGGCGATGGTCTCGTCGACGGCCGGCGCAGAACCCAGGCCAGGAAGCTCGCGGGTGAGCGAGTCGTCGGCAGGCAAGCTGCCAAGCAGGGCGGTCTCTTCTCCCGAGGCGGATTCCGACTGGACGTCGTCCTTGCTATCGTCCTCTTCGGCTTCGGCTTCGGCTTCGGCCTCGTCAGAAGCGTCTTTGGCGTCGCTGCCTTCGTCCTCAGTGCCTTCGCGCACCTCGTCCTGCGCGTCGACGGCCAAATCGCTCAACGAGAGCTCGTCTAGCGCAATCCGGTCAAGGCTCTCCAGGGCCTCGGCACATGCTTCCGCATCCTGGGCCGCATCCTCGCGGCCACGTGTCTCATCGCTCATATATCCCCCAATGCAATATCGGCTCAACACTGTACCCAAAAATGGAGCCATATAAAGCGCATGCGAAATATAAGATCCGATTTAACCCGAGCGTATCGTTCAGCCGCATCCTCGCGGCAGCAAAAGGCCCCCGGAACGCGAACGAATCACGTTTCGGGGGCTCTGCAGTGCGTTGAGTTGCGCGGAGCCGGCTATGCCGCTTCGTGCTCAAGCGATGTTTGCGTCAGGCGCGTTACTCGGCGTGCGCGTAATCAACCTTGGCGCGACGGGCAGTGGCCTTCTCCCAATCGCTGGTGCCCTCAAAGACATCCTGCTTGTAGGGGTTGCGGCCGAGCTTCTTGGCACGGTAGGCGACGTAGATGATCGCGGCGATGTTGGCGACCAGTGCGACGATCGAGACCGCGGTGGCGGCGCCGGGGTCGAGCGTGGAGTGCGTCACAAAGATGGACTCCTCCTGGAAGTAGGGGAACACCTGGGCAAACATGCACCAAATGGCCAGCGTAAAGGCGCGGTTCTGGATCCAGCCGCCCTTGTTCCAGATAAAGGCGGCGACGGTGGGCGCCAGCAGCAGCGCAAAGCCGCAGAACCAGGAGTGGGTGGGCAGGCAGTTGTAGGTGTAGCAGAAGTTCCAGATATCGTAGGCGATGATGTAGACCCAGGTCATGTCGGGCCACAGCATGTCGGTCTTGTCCTCGGAGGCGTAGACGCTCCACCAACCGGTCATGCAGAAGATGTTGATGATGCCCGCGATGCCGTTGAACACGTTGTTCCAGCCGGCCAGCTGCGTAGCACCTTCGGAGGTGACCCAGGTGGACTCGCCCAGGACAAAGAAGTGATAGGCGCTCTCAAAGTCGGACACGACGGCGATCAAGATGTTGATGGCGACGATCACAAACGGCCATGCGCGGAACCAATGCGCCTTGCCGATCTTGCCCCACTGGTACTTAATGGCAATGAAGCCCCAGCAGCCGGCCAGCGCCGCGTATACCTTGGCGTAATGGAACCAGCTGTTCTGGTATACATGGGTGGGGTTGGTGAGCGCCCACTCGGCACCCTGCGAAACGCCGACGGCGATGGCGATGCAGTAGATGGTCATGGCCAGCGGAGCCACGCCAAAGATGATGGCCGCGCCGAGCTTGGTACGGCGGCCGACCTCGTTGAGTACGATCAAGCCGATAAAGACCATCGCCCAGCCGGCCCAGTGGATAAGGGTATCGCTACCCCAAACATCGAACAGCATGCTGCTCTCCTTTCATACGCCCGCGGCCCCTCTTCCGTCGCGGGCAGTTTGGCCAAATGTCATCAGTTCCTGGGCTTGCGCTCGGAATACTTGGCGGTGTAGCCCTCGATGTGGAGTGTCGAGGCGATAATCTCCTTAACCGTCTCGTCGGGCACATCGGGGTGCGTGCGGATGTACATCAACAGCCCCATGATGAGGGTGTAAAACGTCTCGTAGACATGGTCGATGCGCAGGTCATGATGGGCGACAAAGTCCACCACGGTGGTGTCGCAGATGTATTGCGCCACGCGCTGGACCACGTTGTGCAGAAAGCCGCCGTAGAGCGCGCCGCTGCTCGAGATGAGCGTGCTCGGCAGCTCGTGGCCGCTCACAACCAGGCGCTTAAAGAGCGGGGCGACGGTGTCGAGTGCGCCCTCGATATCACCGACGATGCGGCTGGCATTCCACTGCTCGAGCTCGGAGATAAAACCGTCGATTGCCTCGTCCATGACGGCGGTGACGGCGGCGTCCATGTCGACGAAGTAGTGGTAGAACAGCGAGCGCGTGCAGCCGGCTCGCTTGGTCACGGCCGAGACGGATAGATGGGACACGCCCAGCTCGGAGCTCACGGCGCGCACGGCGGCGAGAATCTCGCGACGGCGCTCGTCACCTGTCAGGCGCTTTGCCGCGCTGTCGGGCGTGGGGACGGCGTCGGCCACAGGGGTGTTCGCTGCGTTATCGCTCATGCGCTTGCCGCCTTTCATCCGTTTGGGCCCGACCGTTCGCCTAATAGTCTTGAATAGTGTTGACGGTTCGTCAATACTATTTTTGACATAATGTCAACAATGGCGGGTGAACGGCATGGGGGCATGCCCGGCCTGCAAAAAAGAGGGGCGCTGCGGCCTCGTCGGGCTGCGGCAAGAGAAGGGACAACCATGATTCTCAACGGACCGGGAATTAGCTACACCGAGCCCGACATCGGTTCGGAGTTCGTGCCGCCGCTGCCGGAACATCCGCGCGAGGCCATTGTCAAGCTGTGCGAGCATTGCACCAACCGTCTGCTGCATCGCGACGAGCTGCTGGGCTACGAGTACTGGTCGTTTGCCGAGGCCGCAACCGACGAGCAGGCCGAAGTGCTCTGCAAGATGAAGATGCGCCGTCCCTATACGCTGCCCGAGATGGTCAAGCTCACCGGCATGCCCGAGGCCCAGATCGAGAAGATGCTCGACGACATGAGCTACACGGGTCTGCTCGAGTACAACTGGGAAAATCCCGAGCGCGCCAAGCAGTGGGTACTGCCCATGCTGGTGCCGGGTTCCGCCGAGTTCCTCAACATGCGCGTGAGCCAGCTCGAGGAGCATCCGGTCTATGCCAAGTTCTTTGAGCAGGCGTCCAAGGGGCCGCTGTCCAAAGCCACGCCGATGGTGCCGCCCGGAGGCGCCGGCATTGGCATGCACGTCATTCCGGTCGAGAAGGCTATCGATGCTTCGAGCACCTCGGTGCCGATCGAGCATATCGAGCATTGGCTCGACAAATACGAGGGCAAATATGCCGCCAGCACCTGCAGCTGCCGCGCGAGCCGTCGTGTGATGGGCGAGGGCTGTGCCGACGACCCCGCCGACTGGTGCATTGCCGTGGGCGATATGGCCGACTATGTGGTTGAGACCGACCGCGGCCATTATGTGACGCGTGAGGAGGTCTATGACATCTTGCGCCAGGCCGAGGACAACGGCTTTGTGCACCAGATCACCAATATCGACGGCGAGAACAAGATCTTCGCCATCTGCAACTGCAACGTCAACGTGTGCTACGCCCTGCGCACCTCGCAGCTGTTCAACACGCCCAACCTGTCGCGCTCGGCCTATGTCGCCAAGGTCGAGAAGGACAAGTGCGTAGCCTGCGGTCGCTGCGTTGAGGTGTGCCCGGCCGGTGCCGTCAAGCTCGGCCAGAAGCTCTGCAGCAAAAAGGCCGGCGGACAGGTGCCCGAGTATCCGCGCCAGGAGCTGCCCGATGCCACCAAGTGGGACCACACCAAGTGGTCGCCCAACTACCGCAACGACAACCGCATCGAGACACACGATTCCGGCACCGCGCCCTGCAAGACGGCCTGCCCCGCGCACATTGCCGTTCAGGGCTATCTGAAGCTCGCGGCGCAGGGCCGCTATGACGAGGCGCTAGCGCTCATCAAGCGCGAGAACCCGCTGCCCGCTATCTGCGGCCGTGTGTGCAATCGCCGCTGCGAGGATGCCTGCACCCGCGGTCGCGTGGACGAGGCCGTGGCCATCGACGAGGTCAAGAAGTTTATCGCCCAGCGCGATCTGGATGCCGCGACCCGCTATGTCCCACCTGTGGTGACCCCGACGCGTGCCGGCGGCTTCGACCAGAAGATCGCCATCATCGGTGCCGGTCCGGCCGGCCTGTCCTGCGCTTTCTACCTGGCCGAGAAGGGCTACAAGCCCGTCGTGTTCGAGAAGAATGAGCGTCCGGGCGGCATGCTCACCTATGGCATTCCCAGCTTTAAGCTGCAGAAGGATGTGATCGAGGCCGAGGTCGAGGTCATTCGCCTGATGGGCGCCGAGTTCCGCTATGGCGTGGAGGTCGGTCGCGATGTGACGCTTGACGAGCTGCGCGAGCAGGGCTTTAAGGCCTTTTATGTTGCCATTGGCTGCCAGGGCGGCCGCCTCGCCGGTATTCCGGGCGAGGATGCCGAGGACGTGACCGTGGCCGTCGACTTTTTGCGCAAGGTCAACAGTGGCAAGATCGAAGCGCTGCCCGGCCGCACCATCGTGGTGGGCGGCGGCAACGTGGCTATCGACGTCGCGCGCAACGCCTGCCGTCTGGGTTCCGAGCACGTTGAGATGTTCTGCCTGGAGAGCGAGGCCCAGATGCCCGCCAGCGAGGAGGAGCGTCGCGAGGCCGTTGAGGACGGCGCCCACATCAGCTGCGGCTGGGGCCCCAAGGAGGTCCATCTTGACGAGGCCGGTCGTGTGTGCGGTATCACCTTCAAGCGCTGCACGCGTGTCTTTGACGACGAGGGCCGTTTTGCGCCCGAGTACGACGAGAACGACCTGCGTCGTGTCGACGCCGACCGCGTGGTCATGTCGATCGGTCAGTCCATCGTGTGGGGCGACCTGCTGGCTGGCTCCAAGGTGGAGCTTGGCCGCGGCCAGGGTGCCCTTGCCGATCCTCAGACCTACCAGACCGCTGAGCCCGACATCTTTGTGGGCGGCGACGTCTACACCGGTCCGAGCTTTGCCATCAACGCCATCGCTGCCGGTCACGAGGCCGCCGTGTCCATCCACCGCTTTGTGCAACCGGGCTCCACGCTCACCATCGGCCGTAACCAGCGCCGCTACATCGCGCTCGACCGCGACGATGTCGTGATCGAGAGCTACGACAACGCGAGCCGCGAGGTGGCACATGTCGACCGCGAGCGCGAGAAGGCCGCGCCCTTTAGCGAGTACATCGAGACCTTTACCGAGGAGCAGGTACGCGCCGAGACCGCTCGCTGCCTGGGTTGCGGTGCCTCGATCGTCGACCCCAACAAGTGCATCGGCTGCGGTCTGTGCACTACCAAGTGCGCGTTCGATGCCATCCACCTGGATCGCGACCGCCCCGAGTGCTCCACGATGGTCAAATACGAGCAAAAGCTCCCCAGCTTGGGTAAGTACGCGCTCAAGCGTGCCATCAAGATCAAATTCGGGAAGAAGTAATGAGGTTCCGCCGTTCTAACGAACGGCGGCACTGCCGACGCTGCGCGGCGCCCAGATACCCCATCTTGCCCCTCAACTGCGGCGCCGCGGGCAAAAAGCCCAGCGGACGCCTTGTTTCGGGGCAACCTGGGGCACCTGGATCGCCGCTCGCTGACGTTTGGCTGACATCGCATCAACCGTTGCCGAAAGGTTTCTACCTTGCATGAATTGGGAATCGTCTATCACATTATTCGCGATGTCGAGAACGTGGCGCGCGCCAATGGCGTGAGTCGCGTTTCGAGCGTCACGCTGCTGCTGGGCGAGGTCTCGGGCGTCGTTCCCGACTTGCTGCTCGACGCTTGGCGCTGGGCGGCAGATAAAAAGCCTATCACCGAGGGCGCGGAGCTTATCGTGGAGCCTGTCGAGGCCGTGACGCATTGCGAGGCGTGCGGCCGCGACTATGCGACGGTCGAGCACGGCAAGATCTGCCCCCATTGCGGTAGCGGCGAGACATACCTGCTGCAGGGCCAGGAGGTCATGATCAAGCAGATTGAGACCCCCGACGAGGACCCGGCAGATGCTGCTCCCGACGGCCTCTCCGACGCCCCCGATGCCGTCGACGCTGCCAACCCCCTCCACATCGTCTAGCCCCTAGTCGTTGGGGACGTTCTTGTTTGACTAGTCGTTTAAGAACGTCCCCAATGACTACTTACGTTAGTGCACAAGTCACGCTAATAGTCAAGTTATGTCTGTTTAAACAAAATAACTGCAGTACAAGCGCATTTGCGCTTGCCTAAAATCGATATTAATGACCAGCCTGCTTGTATCTGTAAAATGAATGGCTTGATAAGTGACGCCATGGCGTGTAATCCGTCAAAAAGCAGTAACGTAATCAACTTGTAACAAACCTAGACGTTTAAACAAATTATCCAATCATTCGCATTTTTCTCTATAATTTTACAGGACGAACAGGTATACTCCTTTCATGTCGTGTAGGAAATACGTAGACAAAGAGGAGGTTATGTGATGGTAAGTATTGTTCTTGCTAGCCACGGGGACTTGGCAGCCGGAATCAAGCAGACGGGCTCGATGGTCTTTGGCGATCAGCCGTCTGTGGCCGTGGTCTCGCTCGAGCCGAGCATGGGCCCCGACGACTTCCGTGCCAAGGTCGAGGAAGCAATCGCTTCCTTCGAGGACCAGGAGCAGGTGCTCTTCCTCGTTGATCTGTGGGGCGGCACGCCGTTCAACCAGATCAGCGGTCTCATCGAGGGCCACGATTCCTGGGCTATCGTCACCGGTGTCAACCTGCCTATGCTCATCGAGGCATATTCGCAGCGCTTTGACGCAAAGAACACTGCACATGCGATCGCAAAACATCTCGTGACTGAGGCTAAGGCTGGCGTGCGCGTCAAGCCCGAGTCTCTGGAGCCCGAGGAGAAGAAGCCGGCCACGGCCGCCGCTGCTCCTGCAGGCGCCATCCCTCCGGGAACGGTCATCGGCGATGGGCACATCAAGATCGCCCACGTCCGTATCGACACCCGTCTGCTGCATGGTCAGGTGGCCACCACGTGGACCAAGCAGATCAACCCCAACCGCATCATCGTGGTTTCCGACGGCGTTGCTCACGACGAGCTCCGCAAGACCATGATCGAGCAGGCTGCCCCTCCGGGAGTCCATGCCAACGTCGTGCCCATCAAGAAGATGGCCGAGGTTGTCAAGGACACGCGCTTTGGTGACACCAAGGCCATGCTGCTCTTTGAGAACCCGCAGGATCTGCTCAAGGCTATCGAGGCCGGCGTCGACATCAAGGAAGTCAACATCGGTTCCATGGCTCACTCCAAGGGCAAGGTCGTCGTCACCAACGCCGTCGCTATGGGCGATGACGACGTTAAGACTCTCGAGGCCCTCAAGGCCAAGGGCGTCAAGTTCGAGGTCCGCAAGGTTCCTTCGGATTCCTCCGAGGATCTCGACGCCATGTTGAAGAAAGCTAAGGCCGAACTGGCCGCTCAAGCATAGTAAAGGAGGGTCCGATACATGTCTGCAATCACTATTCTGCTTGTTGCGATTGTCGCGTTGCTTGCCGGTATGGAAGGCATTCTGGATGAGTTCCAGTTCCATCAGCCGCTCGTGGCATGCACGCTTATCGGTCTCGTAACCGGTCACCTTCAGGAGGGCATCCTCCTGGGCGGTTCGCTCCAGATGATGGCCCTTGGCTGGGCTAACGTCGGCGCCGCCGTCGCGCCTGACGCCGCTCTGGCCTCGGTCGCTTCTTCGATCATCATGGTGCTCGCCCTCAACGGTGGCGCTACCGATTCGGCCAAGGCCGTTACCGCCGCCATCGCCGTCGCCGTCCCGCTGTCGGTCGCTGGTCTGTTCCTGACCATGATCTGCCGTACCCTGGCTACCGCTATCGCTCACGCCATGGACGGTTGCGCCGAGAAGGGCGACTTCTCCGGCATCGAGCGCTGGCAGTACGCCGCCATCCTCATGCAGGGCCTTCGTATCGCCATCCCGGCAGTACTTCTGTGCATCATCCCGGCCGAGGCGGTTACCAACGCGCTTAACGCTATGCCCGACTGGCTGTCCGGCGGCATGGCTGTCGGCGGCGGCATGGTCGCCTCCGTCGGTTACGCCATGGTCATCAACATGATGGCCACCAAGGAGACCTGGCCGTTCTTCATCCTCGGCTTTGTCCTTGCTGCCATCCCTCAGCTCACGCTGATCGCTCTTGGCCTCATCGGCATCTCCCTTGCCCTCATCTACCTTGGCCTCAAGGATCTGGCCAAGCAGGGTGGCGGCATGGGCGGTGGCTCCGGTGACCCGCTCGGCGACATTCTGAACGATTACGAGTAGGAGGGGAGTGATACATATGGCAGAGAACAAGATTCAGCTCACCAAGGCTGACCGCAAGAAGGTTTGCTTCCGTCATCAGTTCCTTCAGGGCTCGTGGAACTACGAGCGTATGCAGAATGGCGGCTGGTGCTTCGCAATGATCCCTGCGATCAAGAAGCTCTACACCAGCAAGGACGACCAGATTTCCGCGCTTAAGCGCCACCTGGAGTTCTATAACACCCATCCCTATGTTTCCGCCCCCGTCATTGGCGTTACCCTCGCTCTCGAGGAGGAGCGCGCCAACGGTGCACCGATCGATGACGTCGCCATTCAGGGCGTCAAGGTCGGTATGATGGGCCCGCTCGCCGGCGTCGGCGACCCCGCCTTCTGGTTCACCCTTCGCCCGATCCTGGGCGCTCTGGGCGCTTCCCTGGCCCTGTCCGGCAGCATCGCCGGTCCGCTGCTGTTCTTCTTCGCGTGGAACATCATCCGTTACGCCTTCCTGTGGTACACGCAGGAGTTTGGCTATAAGGTCGGCTCCTCCATCGCCAAGGACCTCTCCGGCGGTCTGATGGGCAAGGTCACCGAGGGTGCTTCCATCCTGGGTATGTTCATCATCGGCGCCCTGGTCGAGCGCTGGGTGTCCATCTCCTTCACCCCGGTCGTCTCCAAGGTCACGCAGTCTGCCGGCGCTTTCATTGACTGGGCTAACCTGCCTTCCGGTGCCGAGGGCATCAAGGAAGCGCTGACGATGTACAACTCCGTCGGTGCTACCGCTCTTGATCAGGTGAAGGTCACCACGCTTCAGGCTAACCTCGATCAGCTCATCCCCGGCCTTGCTGCCGTGTGCCTGACGCTGTTCGTCTGCAAGCTGCTCAAGAAGAAGGTCAGCCCGATCGTCATCATCCTGGCTCTCTTCGCCGTCGGTATCATCGGTCGCGTTTGCGGCTTCATGTAATCGCGCTTCGGCTTAAGACCGAGAGTTGCTAGGCAAGGGCTTTTGAGCCATTGAAACGGACCGCACCCGGTGGGTACACTGGATGCGGTCCGATTGTTTTATTTGGAGGGCGAGGCGCGCATGGCGCAATCTCAGAACAGCACGGTCGATCTGGCAACACCGGCAACCTGCCTGATGGGGCTTACCAGCCACGGTAACGTGATGGTGGGCAATAAGGCGTTCGAGTATTACAACGAGCGCAATCCCGAGGATTTTATTCAAATTCCGTGGAACGAGGTCGACTATATTGCCGCCGAGGTTTTGCGCGGCACTAAAAAGATCACGCGTTTTGCTATCTTTACCAAGGATAACGGCCACTTTACGTTTTCGACGCGCGACGACAAAGAGACGCTTCGTGCAGTTCGCAAGTACGTCGACGAGGATAAGCTCGTGCGTTCGCCCGACTTTATCGATGTGACGGCCAAGGGCGCCAAGAGCATCCCCTCCGTCATCAAAGGCCTTTTCCACAAAGGCAGCTAGTCGCCTGCGACGTTCTTATACGACTAGTCATTTAAGAATGTCCCCAATAACTACCTGTAGCTCTTCGCGGGATTCGCTGGGGAAATATCATCCCAGTTTGAGCGCCTATTCTGGGATGCAGTTTCCGGAACAGGCTCATTTGGGAAACCATATCCCGTTTCGAGCTCAAATTTCGGGTCGTAGTTTCCTAGAGAGGCCCCATCCGGAAAGCCCGTCCCAGAATTCGTCTGGATAGTGGGACACGCTTTCCGGAAGGCTGTCCCACCGTAACTTCGAAGAGTGGCTATGCGCTGCATGGCAGTGGCGCAAATCTGCTACACTAGTACAACATGCCTCCGTAGCTCAGGGGATAGAGCACCGCTCTCCTAAAGCGGGTGTCGACGGTTCGAATCCGCCCGGGGGCACCAGGGAATATGACGGCGTCGCGGGAGCGGCGCCGTTTCTGGTTTGTGGGGGGCCGCCGGCGGATTCGGGCCGTCGACACCCGCGTCACCGATTTCCCCGCGGGGGGAGTTTTCGAATCCGCCCGGGGGCACCAGAGCAATATCGAGCCCGGTACCACCACGGTGCCGGGCTCTTCTGGTCTAAGGGCCGGATTCGGGCCGTCGACACCCGCGTCACCGATTTCCCCGCGGGGGAGTTTTCGAATCCGCCTGGGGGCACCAGAGCAATATCGAGCCCGGTACCACTGCGGTACCGGGCTCTTCTGGTTTAAAGGCATACCGTAGTTTTCACTGCTTCGGATAAAGAAAGCGCCCGCTTGCTGGGGGAGCAAGCGGGCGCCTGTGAGCGAATATGTTTGTGGCATCAGCTGCTGTGGGCAATGTCTCGATGACTAGTTGGTCGTGCCGGAATCGTCGCCTGAATCGGTGCCAGAGCCAGAAATCGAAACCGTCAGCGTGATCGTGCTGTCGGTGGACTGCTTGCCAGTGGGGGAGACGCCCGTCACGGTGGCGTTTTCGTTACCACTCACGGGGTTGCCGTTCTGATCGCAGAATGCGATGTTGTAGAATCCGGCGTTGTTGAGCGCGGTGACGGCGGAGGAGATACTCTTGCCGTACAGGTTGCCCGGAACGTTTGCCTTGCCGGACTTCTTGGCGATGACGACGGTAATCGTGGCGCCGGGCTTTTGCTTACCGCTGGGGTTCCAGCTAATGACGGTGCCCTCGGTGACGGAATCGTTCTCCTGGTAGGTCACATCGACGCCGAAGCCGGCCATATCGAGGGCGTTGCGTGCCTGAGCCTCGGTCATGTCGGTCAGATCGGGAACGGAGGTGGTGTCGGGTCCACTCGAGACTTTGTACGAAATGGTCGTGCCCTTCTCGACTTCCTTGCCCGCATCGGTGCCCTGTTCAAAGACTTCGCCCTTTTCGGCCTCGTTGGCTTCCTCGGTGGCATTGCCCTTAAGGCCGACGCTTGCCAGCGCCGCCTCTGCCTGGTCCTTGGTCAGACCAACGAGCTGCGGGACATCAACCTTCTCGGAGGGCTTGGGACCCTTGGAGATTACCAGATTCACCTTGGTGCCCTTGGGCTTCTTGGTGTGACCGTTAGGAGTCTGCTCGACAACCTTTCCCTCGTCGACGTCGTCGTTGTAGCTCTGGTCAATGGTTCCGACGTCAAGGCCGGCATCCTTAATCAGTTCGACGGCGGTCTCCTGGTCCTTACCCAACACATCGGGAACCGGGACCTGCTCGCCGCCAAAGAGTCCGGTGGCAAAGGCCACGATGACGCCGATTACGGCTACCGCAGCAACTACGGCGGCGATGATCTTGTTCTTGTTGGATTTGGGCTGCTCGGTGGCGTAAGAGCCGGTTGAACCCGAGACGGAGCTGCGAGCGTTATTTTGTCCGCTCACGCCCGAGACGGGGCGTACCATGGCGCGCGTCTGGTCGGATAGCTCTCGGGTCTTGGTGGCACCCAGGTCGCCAACGGCGCCGATAACGCGCGTAGGCTCCGGCACGTTGACGGCGCGACCAGACAGGTAGCTGTTGAGCACCTGACGCAGCTCGTCGGCCGTCTGGAAACGGTTAGCCGGATCTTTTTCCATGCACTTGAGGATAATGCGCTCAAGATCGGCATCGACACCGGAGTTGATCTGGCTCGGCGGCACGGGCAGCTCGTTGACCTGCTTGAGTGCGACCGAGATGGCATCGTCGCCGTCGAAAGGCACGCGGCCGGTGGCGCACTCGTACATCACGACGCCCAGCGAGTAAATGTCCGAGGTGGGGCCTAGATCCTGCCCGCGGGTCTGCTCGGGGCTTACGTAGTGGGCGGTGCCCAAAACGTTGTTGTCCTGCGTAAGGTGGCTGTTCTTGGCGCGCGCGATGCCAAAGTCCATGACCTTGATGTTGCCGTCGGGCAGCACCATGATGTTCTGCGGCTTAATATCGCGGTGGATGATCTCGTGCTTGTGGGCGACCGAAAGTGCGGAGCTGATCTGCGAGCCGATCTGAGCGACCTTTTTGGGATCAAGGGCGCCGTGGCTCTTGATGCCGCTCTTAAGGTCGGTGCCGCGCAGGTATTCCATGACGATGTAATAGGTGTCGCCGTCCTTGCCCCAATCGTAGACGCCGACGATATAGGGGGAGGAGAGGCCGGCGGCTGCCTGGGCCTCCTGCTTAAAGCGTGCGGCAAAGGTGGCGTCGCCGGCATATTGCGGCAGCATGATTTTGATAGCTACCGTGCGGTCGAGGACCTGGTCCTGTGCACGGTAGACGGTCGCCATGCCGCCTGTCCCTACCTTATCCTTGAGGAGGTATCTTCCCCCGAGGACCCTCTGTTCCATTCCTGCTCCTAACATGACTATTCGCTCAACGATGTGTGTAGTACCAAATTTGAGGCCGCTGGGGCCGTGTGGCGCATTGCCGCTAGTGTTATCGGCCGCGGCACGCCCCATGCTTGCGCATCAATCACGGGCATCACGCTCCCTGGGCGGCAAGCGCCGCGGTCAGGACGATGCCGGCGATCTTTGCCGCCTCGACGTCGTGCTTGTCGTAATCCTCCAAGGCTACCGAGATGGCGACCGTGGGTGAATCGTAAGGCGCAAAACCGACGAACATCGAGTTGACCTTGGTGCCGACGATCTCGGCAGAGCCGGTCTTGCCGGCAACCTTGACGCCCGGAATCTGGGCATCGGTGCCGGTGCCGGATTGAACGACGTCGAGCATGGCCTGTTTGACCTGTTCGGCCGTGGTGGCGCTGACGGCCTGGCCCAGTGAGCGGGACTGCGTGGTCTTGACCACGGTTCCGTCTGGGGCGAGCACCTGGGCAACGAAGAACGGGTCCATGACGACGCCGCTGTTGGCGATGGCCGCCGCGATAACGGCGTTCTGCATGACGGTGGTCTGCGGACCCGGCGTGTGGTCCATGCCGACGGGCTGGCCGGCGCCGGCCCAGGCGAGCTCCCATTCCGTCATCACCGACGGGTCGGGCATGATGGAGGGCGTGGTGGAGAAGTCTTGGCCGAGCGACTGGCCAAACCCAAAGGCGTTCGCCTGGTTGACGAGCGTCTCGGCGCCGAGGTCGCGGGCCAGCTGGCCGTAGGCGACGTTGGACGACACGGCAAACGCGCGGCGGAGCGAGATGGTGCCGTAGCCGATGTCGTCGGCATTGGTGACGGCAGCGCCGCCGATCTCCATCTCGGCCGGAGCGCTATAGGTGGTGTCGAGCGTCGCTGCACCGGACTCGAGCGCCGCCGAAAGCGTGACGACCTTAAACGTGGAGCCCGGAGTATAGAGGGCGTCCATGGCGCGGTCGTACATAGAACCGTCCTCACCGCCACCCGATTGCAGCAGGGCGTCGATGTTGGTGTTGTCGTAGGTGGGCGAGCTGGCACATGCGAGCACCGCGCCAGTGCGCGGGTCCATGACCACAACGGCGCCCTTAAAGCCCTTGAGAGCCTGTTCGGCAGCCGTCTGGATGCGGGAGTCGATGGTGAGTTTGGCGGTGTTGCCCGGCTGGTTTTGGCCCGCGAGCGACGCGATGGCGTTGTTCCAGCTGGAGTAATCCTTGGAACCGGTGAGCGTGTCGTTCATCACGCTCTCGATACCGGCGGTGCCGTACTGCTGGCTCACATAGCCAACCACATGGGCGGCCAGGTTGCCGTTAGGGTAGGAGCGTACGTAGGTGCCGTCCTCCTGTTGCAGCGATTCGGCCAGCGTCACGCCGTCGGACGTGATGATGGAGCCGCGCTGGATGTACTTGGAACGGGCGATGGTGTGATTGTTGGTCGGCATATCCTGGTAATCCTTGGCCTTGATGACCTGGACATAGGTGAGGTTGCCGATGAGGATGGCGAACAGGGCCGTAAAGGCAAATACCGCGCGGGTTAGGCGGTTAGCGAGCGCCACGCGGCCGAGCACGCCAGATTCGGGCGTATCGAGCAGGCGACGACGCATGCGCGAGCCGGTGGAGTGGCTGCCACGGCCGTAGGAAGACGAAGAAGCGAAGCGCGTGCCGGCATGCGCCGCGGCAGAAGCGACCTGGTCGTCAGTGATGGCGGCCATGGTGCCGGTGCCGGTGAGCTCGGCCTCGCGACCGGTGGCCTCATCGCCGGCGCGCAGCAAAAGCGCGACAATGATAAAGCTCGCCAGCAGCGAGGAGCCGCCCTGGCTCATAAAGGGCAGGGTGACGCCGGTCAGCGGAATCAGGCGGGTAACGCCGCCAACGATCAAGAAGGCCTGGAAGCTAATGGCGGCCGTGAGGCCCGTGGCGCTAAATGCGGCAAGGTCGGACTTAGCGCGGGCGGCCGTGGTCAGGCCTCGCACGGCAAAGAGCATAAACAGGACGAGTACGGCGCCGCCGCCCAAAAGGCCCATTTCCTCGCCGATGGCCGAGAAAATGAAGTCGGACTCGACGACGGGGATGTTATTGGCCATGCCATTACCGATGCCAACGCCGATAAGACCGCCGTCAGCCAACGAGAAAAGGGATTGCACAATCTGGTAGCCCTGGCCCTGGGCATCCTTAAAGGGGTCGGCCCAGATCTGGAAACGTACCTGGACATGCGACAGGAACTTGTAGGCGCCCACGGCACCCACTGCCAAAAGCGCAAGGCCGATGACGACATACGAGAAACGTCCCGTGGCGACGTAGAGCATCAGCAAGAAGATGGTGTAGAACAGCACGGCGGAGCCCAAGTCGCGCTCGAAGACAACGACCAGAAGGCATACACCCCACACAGCGAACAGCGGTAGCAGCAGGCGCAGGCGCGGGACCTTGAGGCCCAAGATCTTGCGATTGGAGATGGAGAGTAGCTCGCGGTTCTCGGCTAGGTATCCGGCCAAGAACAATACGATAAAAATCTTGGCGAACTCGCCGGGCTGGATGGTGAAGCCGGCGATGCGAATCCACAGCTTGGAGCCCGAGATGGTGGTGCCGATAAAGATGGGCAGCATCAGCAAGATGATGCCGATGATGCCAAAGGTGTACTTGTAGCGCATGACCACATCGAGATTCTTGATCATCGCGAGCGTGCCCACCATCAGTGCCACCGAGACAAACAGAATGACGAGCTGCGAGATGGCGAGGGCGGGTGCCAGACGCGTTACGAACGTGATGCCGATACCCGAAAGCACAAAGACGATGGGCAGGATGGCCGGATCGGCACCGGGCGCCAGGATGCGCACGGCGATATGCGCCGCGGCGAAGGCGGCAAAAAGACCGATCGGCACGGCGAGCGTTTCAAACGAGATGGAAGCGCCTGCGGTGAGCACGTACATCGCATACAGCAGGATGACGGGGAACGCCGAGGCGATGAGCAAGAGCATTTCGGTGTTGCGGCGACTCATAAGCGGCACTCCCTTTCTAATTCTTATCGGAGGCTTCGGCCTCGGCGGACTGTTCGGCGGTTTTTTCGGAATTCGATTTGGAAGTCGATTCCTGGTCGGTGTTGTCGCGAATCGTTTGCGCGTCGATCACCTGGCGGGTCTGTTCCTCATCGATCTGATGACGGTACTTGGAGATAGTGTCCTGCGCGTCGTCGACACTCGTTTGCGGAATGCCTGCTTTCAGACGATTCTGCGTGTCTTCGGGTAGGTCGGATAGCTTGATGGCGGTCGTGCTCTCGAGCCAGTGCAGCTTAAGGCCGAGCGGCTTGCCGGGGATGCCCCGGTAGACCGCGACGGTGTCCTTGTAGGTGCCCAGGTAATACGAGCCGGTGACGCCCGCGTAGGCCCAGATGGTTGCCGCCAGCACAAAAGCGATGCCCAGGATGGCGGCAATGGTGACGTTGCGGCGGCGAACACGCTTTGCCTCGCGCATGACGCCGTCGTCGACCAGGTCCACAACGACTACCGTCACGTTGTCGTGGCCGCCGGCAGCGAGCGCGGCGTCCACCAGGTTGTCGACGCAAATCTGCGCCGTAGACGATTGCGTGGCGATGTTTTCGATTTCGCTATCGGGAATCATGCTCGAAAGGCCGTCCGAGCACAGGATCAGGCGGTCGCCCTCTTCGATGTGCAGGGTAAAGTGGTCGGCATACATGGCGGGGTCCGAACCCAGCGCACGCGTGATAACCGAGCGGTTGGGATGGACGCGCGCCTCGTCGGCCGTAATTTCGCCAGCGTCCACGAGCTCCTCCACATAGGAGTGGTCGCGGGTCACGCGGATGAGCGTGCCCTCGTGGAGCAGGTAGGCGCGCGAGTCGCCCACGTGGGCGATGGCGAGCATGTCGTTTTCGATATAGGCGCAGGTTGCCGTGCAGCCCATACCGGGCTTGCCCAGGCCGTTGAGTGCGGCCTCGATGACGGCGGCGTTGGCAGCTTCGACGGCTGCGGCTAGGCGCGCGGCGTCGGCAGCCTGTGGCGCCGTCTTGGCGATGGTCTCGACCGCGATGGAGGAGGCTACCTCGCCGGCGGCGTGACCACCCATGCCGTCGCACACGCAAAAGAGCGGCGACTGTACCAGGTAGGAGTCCTCGTTGTGCGGACGCACGCAGCCAACATCGGAGCGGGCGCCCCACATGAGTTGCGTGGTGGTGCCGGCATCGTAGGTCGAATCGGTCTCGATGCGCTCGTCGGCCAGCGGCTCAAAACTCATGGTCGAACCAGGGTCCTTGAGCTTGGCCTCCACGGCGGCGACATCAATCTCGGCCGTGTCGCCGGGCGAGACGGCGTTGGCCTCGTTGCTCGGATCGTCGACTTTAGACGTGGCGGGCACTTCGGTTGTGTTGTCGGCAGGCTCTTCGTCTTGCGGGGCGACGGCTGCGGGCTCGGGTGCCGCGAAGTGCGCGGGCGCGGGCGTGCTGTGGGGCTGAGAGGCGTCCTCCGTCGCTGTGACGGGCATCTCTTCGGCCGTAGGCTGCACGGCCTCGGGCGCCGATGCGGCCGCGGGGGAGGATGCCGCCGCGGGTGCCGGTGTAGATGCGGGCTCGGGCGCTGCGGTGGGTGCTGGAACTACGGGAAACACCGGTGCCGTGGGCTCGGGGGCCAAAAACACCGCGGCGCTCTCATCGATTGCCGCGGCGACAGACTCGGCAAAGTGGGCCGGCGCAGGTGTAGTTTCCGGTGCCGAAGGTTGATCGGCAACGGCGTGCGCGCCGATGGGGGCATCGGTGGAATTATCTTCATCCTGGACATCGGTGGGCATCGGATGGTCTTGCGTTACATGCGAAAGAGGCAGGGAGAACACGGTGTCCTCGGGCTCCACGGGCGCAGGGCCCGCCGGGGCGGCATGAGCCGGCACGGCCGCGGGGGCAGCCAGTGCCTCGGACATGGTTGCGGACTTGTTCTCCTCGTCGATCATCGACGGTTCACCTTCATGACCACGTCGCCAATCTGGACTTCGTCGCCCTCGCGCAGCGTTGCGGGCTCCACCAACTGGCGGCCGTTAACAAGGGTGCCGTTGAGCGAGTTGAGGTCCTCGATAATAAGTGCCGGGCCCTGCAGCGAAAAACGCGCATGCGAGGCAGAGACAAACGGCTCGTTGATGCAGATGTCAGATGACGGCGAACGACCGACGATGACGGGGCCAAGCATATCCACGTGAATACCGCGGATGCCGCGCGGGCCCTTGTCCACATCGATCGTCCAGATGGCAGAGTCGCGGCGCTGGCCGCGCACGAGCCCCACGCCGGTCTTCATGACGGCGAACAAGAAGATATAAAGCAGGACGACCAGTACGATGCGGCCTGCAAAAAGGACGATATCGATGTTCATAAGCGATTAACCCCTAAATTCAAAGGTGCTCAGGCCAAACGTTAGCAGATCGCCGTTGCGCAGCGGGCAGCGCGTGATGCGGCGGTTGTTGACGAGCGTGCCGTTGGTGGAGTTGAGGTCCTCGATCGACCAGTCAGAGCCGGTAAAGGTGAGCTGGGCATGACGGCGCGACACGTTGGGGTCGCGCAGGGCGATGTCGGATACCGAGCGCTCACGACCGATGGTCACCTGCGCGGAGGTGATGTTGTGGCTCTCGCCGCTCACGACGTCGACGAGTTGGGCGAGCGGACGCTGCGGGGCGCGGGGACTTGCCATGTTGGAGGCGATGCTGGTCGCAGCGCCAAGGCCCACGGCGGCGCCAGTGGCAGCCGCTCCGCCCATACCGGCAAGTGCGTCGCGCGAGACGGTTTGCGGCACAGGGATGGGGGCTGCGGGATCGGGGACATTGGGTGCAAAGGGGTCGGCCGCAGCGAGCGGGTCGGGAGCGGCAGCGCGGGGTGTCGGCTGCTGCTGGGGCATGGCGGCCGGGTGTTGCTGCGGCGATGCAAACTGCTGCTGGCCGGCGCGGGGGGCGCTTGCGGCACGGCTTGTGGCCGAGCTGTTCTGTCCCAGGCCATTTTGATAGGCGCGCTCTTCCTCGTACAGACGGCCGAGCGTGGGAGCGTCGACGTTCTCGGCAAAGACCGAGAACTTGCCGGCGCGCAGCTGAGGGTCGATCATAAAGCGAACAAGGGGCTCGCCGACAAAGACGTAGCGGCGTTTTTCGGCCTGCGCCTTCACAAACTCGCGCACCTCGCGCGAAAGCTCGGGATAGAACGGGGCAAGCATGGGATCGTCATCGGCGGCGATCAGGATGGTATAGAGCGCCGGCGCGGTGTTGACGCCGTTGATCACCAGAGTTTGATCCTCCATGTCGCGAGCAGCCTGCTTGGCAAGCTTCTTAAAGGAGAACGGGGCACGGGTGGCACCGAAGATGCCGGCCACGTGGTCCTCGAAGATGTTCAGGAAGTTCACGAAAGATCACTCTCCGTATAGGTTCTTTGGTATCCGAGCAAATACAGGCATATCCCAACGATTATAGAGGATAGGATTCCCGCAACCGCCGCCTTGGCGACGACCGTGCCCGCAAGGCTGGCAATTTCCATATGGTGTGCAAGACAAAACGATACGGCCGAGCCGATACCGGCGACGGCAATTGCGACGATGGCGGCGAGGTTTGACCCCTGCTCGGCGCGCTTGGCATGGGCATTGAGCAGCAGCGACGTTGCCGCGGCTGCTGCTGCAATCAGTGCGAAGGCGGCCCAGAGGAACGCGTCGCCCAGCGCTGCGGCGACATTGCCAAGCCCCAGCACGCCTCCCGTAGGGAGGGCAGCTGCGGCCAGGCGGGCAAAAAGCGCGCCTATACCCGTGGCGGCAGCGGCGCTTGCCGGGCCGAGCCAAAACGCCGCGAAGCCCGCGGCGGCCCCGGCGGCAAGGATGGCGTCGCCGGTTAGACAACCTAGCGCAAGCGCGCAGGTGAGTGCCGCGCTCGCGGCCGCTTCGGTGCGTCCCCAGGCAATCCACCATCCGGACATGGCGGCGGCAAAAATGACCGCGACCGGCAGCATCGACAGGATGCCCTGCGCCTGCATGGTGGCGTTGGCCATGAGCACCAAAAAGCCCACGGCCGAGATAGCCGAGCCGATCTGCGGTGCCAAGCCTGCCGCCGCGCCAATAGCGATGGCCGCGGCGACCAGCCCGGGAAGCGCCGCGACGCCCGCTGTCTGCATAAGCAAAAAGCTGAAGGTTGCACATGTTAGCGCCGAGATACCGCGCATGGTGTAATCGCGCGCGCAGCTCCAGCGCGTGCCCGCCCAACCGAGCGCGGGGTCGACTTCGATGGCGTTATCCTCGTAAGGCAGCGACTCCATATCGTCTGCTGCGTGCTCGTCGTCCGAAAGCTCGCTTACCATCTGCTCCAAGCTGCGATGGCCTTCGCGCACGCTCCCCAAGCCGGCAAGGAGTTGGTCGCAGAATGCCTCGATGCTATCGGGGCGGTCTTGCGGCATAGGGGAGAGGGCGCTCATGAGCGCTGCCTCGGCTCCCGGGGGAAAGTGCGGGATCAGCTCGCTGGGGTAGGTGGCGCCGCCGATGATGCGGTCGAGCGAGTCGGCAGGCGTTGCCGCCATAAAGGGGGCGCTGCCGCACAGGCCCTCGTAGATCACGCAGGCAAGGGCAAAGACATCGGCGCGCTCGTCGACCGTGCCGGTCTCGATATCGAGCTGTTCGGGCGGCATGTAGCCGATGGTGCCGCCGCGCGATCCGCCAAAGCCGCCGGCAGATGACAGCCGCGCCATGCCAAAGTCGGTGAGCTTTACATTGCCCGAGTGGTCAATGAGCACATTGGCGGGCTTTATGTCCAGATGAAGCACGCCGTTTGCATGGGCAAAGGTGAGCGCCTGACCCAACGCGTCGGCAATGGTCACTGCCTCGTCAAAGGTGAGCGAGTGGCCGTCCACGATATGCAAAAACTCGGCCAGCGACATGCCGTCGACATACTCCATGACCAGGTAGGCATAGGCGGTGTCATGCGTAAAGTCGATAACCTGCACGATATTGGGATGTTGAAGCATGGCGGCGGTATGTGCCTCGCGCAGTACATCCATGATGTCGCTGGCGGGCATGCCGGAGCCGTTGATAAGAGGGATGCGCTTAATGGCCACGCGACGACGCAGGTGCGTGTCGCGGCAAATCTCGATGGAGCCAAAACCGCCGGTCGCAAGCGTCTCGAGCGGCTGGTACCGCTTGAGCAGCTCGCGAGAGCTGGTGCCCTCCAAAGGGACGTCCGGCGAGAACCGGGCGGTATGTTGCGAGAAAAGCGGCATGGCCAACCCTCGTGCGTTTAAAGTTCGTTTGCGAGCGGCGGGCGCGGGGCCGAGCCATTCGCGGTGGCATAGATGCTGCTAGTGTAGCACGCTCTGGTGCATGGGGAGGATAGCGGGATGCGAGGCTGCCTGTCTGACTTGGCCTTAGCGCTTCTTCTTGCCCTTCTTCTGCTTGCACTGCTTGCCCTTGTTGTTCTGGGGCTTGTCTGCCTTGTCTCCCTGCTTGGCCTCGGCTGCAGCCTTCTCGGCCTTCATTTTCTTCTTCTTGGTCTCGATGCGGAGCTTTTTGTTGATGTGCGCCTTAAGGAAGGAGCCAAACTGCTCGGCGTCGCCGCGAACAAAGGTGTCCTTGGGGATCGTCACGCCCTGGTCTGCGAACATGGCAACAAAGATGCGCTCGCCGTCGAGTACGTGGTCGAGCTTCTCAAACGGGAAGAACTGCGACTTGCCGCTCTTGCCCCATACCATCAAGCCGTCCTCGTTGGCGGCGACGCGGCGATAGCGGCCACCCATGGACTTGTCGGCCTCGACGGCGTCGATAAAGTCGCGGGCGAGCGTGTGGTGCAGGTTTTTGCTCCACCAGGCCAAAAAGGCGCCGAACACGATCAGGACGACGCCAAACTTGATCCAGTTGCCGCCGGCCACCAACATGCCGATGCCGAGCAGCGCGGCAATTGCCGCGGCGACATACAGCGAGCCGCGACGCCTGGGCGAGGCGACCAAGCGGGCGAAGTCGGTGACGAGGTCGTTTTCGTACTGATACTCGTTGAGGTACAGGATGCCGTCGTCGGCTGCTGCCTGTTTCTCGAGCGCGACCTCGACCTGGTCGGCTGCTTCGGAGGGAACGAGGTTGCTCTCTGCGTCTGCCATGCTCTTTGGACTCCTATCGCGGCGGGCTCGCCGTACGGGTTATTATGAGTGCAGTATGCCGTGCGACCGCATGGCCGTCGCGGCAACAAGACTCAGTATACCCGGGGGAGCACCCATGGAATCGTTGTACCGAAAGTATCGCCCGCTCACCTTCGACTCCGTGGTGGGCCAGCAGCATATCGTCTCGACGCTCGAGCACGCCATCACCGAGGGACGCCTGTCCCACGCGTACCTGTTCTGCGGACCGCGCGGCACGGGCAAGACCACCATGGCGCGCATTCTGGCCAAGGCGCTGCTATGCCGCAATGCCGAGGCGGCGCGCGCCGAGGGCGCAAGCGGCTGCATGCCCGACGGCACTTGCGAAGAGTGCGAGCTCATCGCCGAGGGCAACCACCCCGATGTCTACGAGCTCGATGCCGCAAGCCGTACGGGCGTGGACAATGTGCGCGAGGAGATCATCAACTCCGTTAACTTTGCCCCGGTGCGTGGCAAGTACAAGATCTATATCATCGATGAGGTCCATATGCTCACGACGGCGGCGTTTAACGCGCTGCTCAAGACGCTCGAGGAGCCGCCGGCGCACGTGATCTTTGTGTTGTGCACCACCGATCCGCAAAAGATTCTGGAGACCATCCTCTCGCGCTGCCAGCGCTTCGATTTCCACCGCATCGGCAACGAGGATATCGAGCATCGTCTGTCCTACGTGTGCGAGCAGGAGGGCTTCGATTACGACGACGAGGCGCTCGCCATCGTGGCGCGCCATGCCAAGGGCGGCATGCGCGACGCGCTTTCCACGCTGGAGCAGCTGAGCGTTTTTGGCAACGGCGCCGTGCATGCGGACGATGCCCGCTCGCTTTTGGGCGAGGTTTCGGACCAGATCCTGGGCGAGTTTGCCCGTGCCATCGCCGAGCGTGATATTGCTGAACTCTATGGGCTCATTCGCGCACAGGTCGAGGAGGGCAATGACCTGCTTGAGCTGACGCGCGACCTGGTGGCGCACGTGCGCGACGTGTATGTGGCCTGCGTTGCCGGTACCCGTGCCGAGCTGTTTGAGGGCGGGGCCGAGCAGGCCGAGGCGCTTGCTGCCGAGGCCGCTGCCTTTGGCGGGCATCCGGCCGACCGTCTGGCCCGCGTGCTGACAGTGCTCGACGATGCCGCGTTGGAGATGAGGGGTGCGAGCGACGTGCGCCTGGTGCTCGAGATCGCCTGCACGCGCCTGGCACGTCCCGAGGCCGATCTGACCATTGAGGCCCTGGCCGAGCGCGTGGCACGCTTGGAGGCCATGGTCGCCAACGCCGCGGTGCCGGCGAGCGTGGCTGCTGCTAGTGCTGCGCCTGCGGCTGTCGCGGCTGCACCTGTGGCGACACAACAACCGACGCTGATCTCGGGTGCCCGAGCTGCCGCTCCGACGGCATCTGCCGCTCCCGCCGCTGCGTCTGCGCACCAGGGCGGCATGCCCTGGGACCGCGGCGCTGCCGCTCCGGCGGCCCAGCCTGCGTCCGTGTCAGCTTCCAAGCCTGCGGCGCCTGCGCCTCGGCCTGCGCCAGCTCCGACGCCTCAGCCCGTTGCGGCCCCCGCGCCTATCACCGCTCCGGCGCCTAAGCCCCAGCCCAACACTGCCGCTCAGGTTGCTGCCGCCGGCGCCGCCGAGACCCCTGCGGTCGAGGATGCCGGCGAGCTCCAGCGCAAATGGGTCGAGGTCGTCGAGCGCGTCAAGGCCCAACAACCTTCTTATGCGGCTCTCCTGTTGAACGCTCGCGCTACGGCAGACGATGGTTCTAAGCTCACGGTCTCGTTCCCTACGGCATTTGCTATCAAGATGCTCGGGCGTGCTGATACACAGGCGGTGTTTTTGCCGACAGTCAGTGCGGTCTTCGGTCGTCGCACCGTCGACTATGTCCTGGATGGGGGTGTCAGGCCGGCTCCTCAACATGAGGAGCTTTCTCCATCTGCACGGGCTGCGGCATCTGCGGACCCGCAACCCGTGTCCTCGGCGGCCCCTGCATCCTCGAGCGCCAGCGCGCCGCAGCAGCAAGCGGCACCGGTAGCGGCATCGACCCTGTCGGCGTCTAAGCTCGCGGCGCCCAAACCGGCTGCTCCGGCTCCCGCGCCCAAACCCGCTGCCGCGCCTGCACCCAAGTCATCCGACCTGGCCAAGGTCCCCTGGCTGCGCTCCGACAACCCTGCCGGTGCTTCTGCCACGGGCAAGCTCCCGACCGAGCCCGCGCCCCGAGTGTCCGAGTGCGCGTCTGCTCCCAAGATTCAGCCGTCTGTGCAGGCTGCGCCATGGGAATCCGAGCAGGTACCCTACGACGACGCCATGGTCGGCGGGTTCGCCGGCGATGCGAGCGGGGAAGATCTTCCTCCGTTCGACGTGCCTGCCGCGGCGCCTGCGCCCAGCCCTGCCGCTTCGGCCGCAGCTCCCGCAGCTGCGACGTCCGTTCCTGCAAGTGACGACGCCCTCGCTGCCCCTTGGGAGTCCAACCCCGGCGCCGGCAGTCCTTTCGGTCACCAGGGCGCAGCCCCGGGCATCCCGCAGACCGAGGACGAGGCCAAAGCCCTCATCCGTAGTGTCTTTGGCCAGTCCACCATCTTCAAACCGGTGGAGTAACTATGCGGGCGGGTATATACGCCGAGTTGTGAGACCTTGCATAATTCGACCTTGCATAGTCTTGGGCGGCGCGTCACGCTAGAGGACATGTATATCGACTGAGTTAGCGCGACCGCCCCGCTCGTTTGCCCCGCGCCGTGGTACGATTTTTGAGTTTGAAAGTCCCGCCGTGCCCGGCTGCCCTTGCAGCTTGTCGCGCGACCACACGTAAAGGAGCCATCATGGCCGGTATGAACATGCAGCAGATGATGAAGCAGGCCCGCAAGATGCAGGAGCAGCTTGCCGCCGCGCAGGAGAACCTCAAGTCCCAGACCGTCGACGCTTCTGCCGGCGGCGGCATGGTCAAGGTGACTGTCAACGGCGAGATGGAGCTCGTCAACCTCACCATCGACCCCGATGCGCTCGATCCCGAGGACGTCGATATGCTGCAGGACATGATTATGGCTGCCGTCAACGAGGCCGTCCGCGGCGTCAACGAGCTCGCCAACAAGCAGATGGGCGCCATCGCCGGCGGCCTCAACATCCCGGGCATGCCGTTCTAAGACGCGCACATATATGAGTGCCAACCATAGTCTGCAAAAACTGCTCGATGAGCTGGGCCGTCTGCCGGGCATTGGCCCCAAATCGGCCCAGCGCATCGCCTACTACCTGCTCGAGGCCGACGCCGAGGAGGCGCGCCGCCTGGCCGAGGCCATTCTAGAGGTTAAGCAGGAAGTGCATTTTTGCAGCCGCTGCTTTAATTACGCCACCGCTGACGAGTGCTCCATCTGCCAAGACTCGATGCGCGACACCACCCGCATCTGCGTGGTGGGTGAGCCGCGCGATGTCCAGGCGATTGAGCGCACGGGCAGCTACCACGGCCTCTACCACGTGCTGGGCGGCGTGATCAGCCCCATGGACAAGATCGGCCCCGAGCAGCTGCACATCCGCGAGTTGCTGGCGCGCTTGGGCCACGAGGACATCCACGAGGTCATTATCGCCACCAACCCCAACATTGAGGGCGAGACCACGGCGAGCTACCTTGCCCGCACCATCAAGCCTCTGGGCGTCGAGGTGTCGCGTCTGGCGAGCGGCCTGCCCGTGGGAGGCGACCTGGAGTATGCTGACGAGCTTACGCTCGGCCGTGCTATCGAGGCCCGTCGTGCGATCTAGGCGGCGTCAGCTCCGCGGCATGTCCCGTCGGCCTGCCGCACGGGGCGCTCATAATTGGGCACGCGTTCATGCATTTGTTGCGCAACAAACCTGCTTTTCATCCGCTTATCGCGTGGATGGGTCCACTCGCACCTCGTATTTGCCCATTCGTTGCACAACCTTTTGGGTTCGCTGATACACTCAAATGTGGATATGAAAGAATGCGCCGCTTTAGCGGGGTGTTCGTAAGACAGTTAAATAGGCAAAAGGCGTGACGAAAGTGATCACGCCTTTTTTCATGTAAGGATAGCCGCATAGCGGCGCAAGGGATGGATCCCCTTGTACGGAACGCAGTGACGCACCCCAGATATTCAGGGGGCCGAGCTGTTCGGTCTCGCAGAGCGCACATACGGGTTTAACCCGTATAGAAGTGCGCCCTTAGTATCAGTTCGACAAATCTTAATTTGACTTACTTCTTCACTCTTTTTGATAAATGAAGTTCATTATCATCTACATATCCAAGTTTATTATATACAGTTTGTGCAACAAGATTTTCTTGTCCTGTTAGAAGTTCATATTTGTCAAGTGGATAATTCTTACTGCAATAAGCCTCTGCAAAAGTAATCATCTCACTCGCTAAGCCTCTTTTTCTGTATGCTGGTTTAACATACACTTCTGTAATTTCAGGCATATATTCATCATAGCAGAACGATTTTTTAAGCTGAACACAAACAAATCCAACTAACATATCATCTTCATCAGCAACGATAACAACTTCCTGTTTATTATTCATAAGGGAATTTCTAATATTGTCTATGCTTGTATCGCCCTCACCATTAAATTCGTTGTTTAAGATGTTTAATTGCTCCGCATCATTTACAGTTGCTATTCTTACCATTACAACCTCCATAAATTATTATCTATTCGACCTATTCAAGTTTATCGGTCTGTTTAATCATATACATACGGCTTCAATTTATACAAGAACAGTCCCGGCAGACATTACTGCCGGGACTGAAACTGTTTTACGAATGCTCCCGATTTAAGCGGCGTGTTTTTGTTGGAGGAGAACGCATGCGGCCCGCTAGCACTCAGACAAAGCATGGCGCCGCGGTGCGCATTCGACGCCGGCTGGGCCTGGCGCCTCGGGCGTACGTGCTGCTGTCTTGCTCGCTCGTGCTGGTCATAGCCGGTGTTTCGGCTTATGGCATGACGGTGCCGTCCATGGTACAGGCGCATGCTGAGCGCGAGCTGCATATTGGGCGCAAGGCCAAAAGCGACTTGGGAACGACAACCGGATATGCGTGGGCGAGCGTGTTCTCGCATGTTGTGTTCGGTGGCGACGATGCGGACAGTCCAGAAACATCGGACAACGAGGTTACGCTGGCAAACGGCAAGACCATCGTGCTCACCAACACCAAGGTCATTACGAAGCTTTCCAACAACAGTGTGGCTTCTGTCGTCAATAAGGCCGAGCAGCAGAAGGGGCAGGACGCCCAACAGACAGGCCAGCCCGGCGGTTCGGGTTCGTCTGGCTCCAGCTCCGATTCGTCGGGCGGCGGTTCCGGTTCGGGCTCCGCCTCTGGCGGTGGATCTTCGAGTGGCAGCTCGACGGACGGCGGTGCCGGCGGCGACACGGGCTCGGGTGGTCTCTCGGCTGCCGAGGAGGAGAGTATTCACAGCTGGCTCGTGACCAAATACAACATGCTCGACGGCTATGTCGCCCGCGCCAATAGCGTGGTTTCGACCTATAACGCAACAGGCGATACCGGGCCGTGCGATAGCCTGGCCAACGATATGTTTGTCATCCGTGCCGAGTTTGGCCGGCAAACGTTTTCTCCCAAGTCAAAGTGGTATCAGCAATACGCCAACCTATGGGGTTGCTACACCAATCTGTGCCAATGGGTGGGGCATTATGGCGATGACGACGTCGCGCTCAACAACTTCAATACCAAAGTGGCGGCGATCGCCCTATGACGAATAGCCTTGCTTCTGTGGCAACCCAGTCGCTCAGCCGTGACCCCATGGTGGGCCTGCGCCTGGCGCGCGTTGGAGGGTTTGAGCCCGCCATTGCGCTGGGCCCGGACGAGCTTCCCGCCTACCTGCGCCGTTTTACGATGCTGTTTGCCGATGACGCCACCATGCGCCGCGGCGGTATCGGCCGTGTGACGCGTGCCGTCAACGCGCAGGGCGAGGTCGTGGCACTCAAGCAGCTCATCTTGCCAACGCGCGACGAATTTGATGACGATGTCGCCCACGAGGCGCTGGTCACCAAGTTCAAGGCGGCGTTTCGCGAGGAATACGAATGCCATCGCGCCCTTTCGGGCCTTAGAGGCTTTCCCCGCCTGTATGGATGGGGCGAGGTTGACGGCGTGCCCGCGATTGTCATGGAGTGGGTCGAGGGCGAGACGCTCGCTCGCCTGCGCTCGCGCCTTGCCGTGGACGAGGCCGGGCGTCTGTCGCCGCTCGTGGCGGCGCGCCTGGGTCGCGACCTGTTCGATCTGCTCTGCCGCATGAGCTTGGTAGGCGAGGGGTTCGTCCATCGCGATATCTCGCCCGCTAATATTATGGTGCGCACGGCGCGCCTGCCGCTCGACCGACAGCTTGCCGAAGGCACCTTCGACCTGTGCTTGATCGACTTTGGCTCTTCGCTGGCGCTCGAGCCCGCCTCTGCGGTGGCCGGCACCGGCGGCAAGGCGTCGTTTACCGAGCGCTATGCCACGTTGCGCCGCGCGACGGTGGCCTACGCCCCGCCCGAGATGCTCACCGACGATATCCCCGACCTGCGCATGCTTCGCATGTCGCCGGCAATCGATGTCTATGCAGCGGCGAGTACGGTCTACGAGCTCATCGCCGGTGTCGCGCCGTACGAAGTGGCGCCGGGTGCGTCGGGTACTTCGGGCTCGCGCAAAAAGACGTGCGATATCGCCAGCCCTTATCGCCTCAAGATGGATACGCTGCCCGATTATCCCGTTGGCGCCCATGCGCCCGGCTGCGACTTGACGCAACTGCTGCGACGCGAGCCCGATGTGGCACTTGCCGCGGCCGAACAGGCTCAGCAGCTGGGACTCGATCCAAATTCCGAGGATCTGCGCGATGCGCTGGCGTTTGTCGATGCCCAGTTGTTCGACGTGGTCATGGCCTGCCTGTCCTGCCATCAGGAAGATCGTCCCGAGCCGGCTGCGGTGGAGGCGGCGCTCTCGGCATTTTGCGACCACTATGCGCAAAATGTCGCCCGCTCGCTTCGCGCCGAGCCGCTCATGCCGTGCCCGATGGAGGTATCGGGGCACACAGCCCGGCGTGCGGCGATGGTTGGGGCGACGGCGGTATGCGGCGTGCTTTGGGCTGTGGTCGTGGTATCAGCTGCGCTGTTGGCGTCGGGCGCCCATGTGACACTCGTCGTAGGACCGCTTATGTGGTCCGGGAAGCTGCCGGCCATTATCGCCGCACTGGCGTTGGCACCGCCGGGCATGGTGGGCATCGCTGCCGGCGCCATGGCACACGATCGTCGCACGGGGTTCCTGCAAGGCGTACTGGCGCTTTCTGCCTGCGAGGTTCCGGTGCTGATCGCGGTTGCATGCACCGTGTTTTCCCAACGCGCCGTAGCGAGCGGCTTCGTTGCCGCCTTAATTGCAACCTATGCGCTCACGTGGTTTTTGCTGGCGATGGGGTTTGCCTTTGAGCTTCCCGTCGTGTCAGCGCGACGTGCGAAAATTTCCATGGCGACGCCGCTTGCCGGCGGAGCCGCGGCTGCTCGCGCCTTTGGCGGGCCGGCCGAAGTATCCGACACTATCTCTGCGACCAAGGAGGGCTAAGCCATGGCTTCTCAAGCTGAGCTCACCCCGTGCGGGGCAATGTTTGACATCTTTAAGCGCGCAGCGCACCTGAGCCATATCGAACTGTGCGGCCTGGTGCTCTCGAGCCGCCCGCTCGTCGACGGCCGTAGTCCGCAGAGCCGTGCTGCCGATCGCTCTTGGGTTTCGCGCTTTATCGTGCGCGCGCCGGTCGGCACGCTGCAGGAACGTTATTTTGCCGATTACGGTACCTCGGCCGCGCGCATTATGTCGCAGCTGGCCTTGCGCCGCCGCAATCCCATGGACGCCGCGGCCGTGACCAACATGGTGTGCGGCCCCGCTGGCGAGCCCATGGTGCGGGCACTCGAGGAATGCCATCAGGACACGAATCTCTATCGCAATGCGCTCGAGCGCCTGTCGCAGGCGGCTGAGCTCATGCCCGCCGAGCGCGCTGAGGCCATCCTGGTGCTGTTTGTCGCCGTGGGCTGCTCGGCAGATGTCCGCTCGTCGGTGACCTATGCCCTCGACTACGCTCATGCGACCTGTGGCGGCGCCACGTCGACGCCGCGCTCGCTGAGCACCTCGACGGTCACGGGCGAGCACGAGGCGGCGCCTGCGCACCCGTTGGGACTGCTGCGCGTGCAAAACGGCTACGTGGTGAGCGCCCCGCGCTGGATTCAGCCGAGTGAGGAGGGCGTCGAGATCGGCGCGCTGGCGACGGGGGAGGGCGATATCACCGATGTGGGCGATGACGTTTCGGCTCGCCATGCCCACGTGTGGTGCGATGACCAAAATGTCTGGTACGTCGAGGACCTGTCGTCCACCAACGGAACCGTGGTGGTAAACGGCGCGACGAACGTCTGCACCCAGGTCGAGCCCGGCCGCTCCGCTCGGCTCAACCCCGGTGACGAGCTCAGGCTCGGAGAATCCACAACCTACGCCATCCTCCTCGGCGCCCTCTGACTCATCTCCTAAATAAGTTGCGGTGAAATAGGGACTGTTTAAGGCTACGGCCGGCAAAAACAGTCCCTATTTCATCGCAGCTGCCATTTGGTCCCTCGGTGACGGAAGGATTATTTTTGCCCTTGATGGTCGCTCGGGATAAACCTTTACCGCCCGCCTATATTTGTCGAAATTACACTTGACGGCGGGGTACAATAAACCCGCATGCGGATTTCCGTTGCGGGCGCTTCCCATCACCGGGGCGTGCCCGGGAGCATCCGGCATGCGGCCTTTGCGGCGCTCGATCATGTGCAAGACGGGTAGCTGGGCCTGTGGAGCGCGTGCAGCCTCCTCGCCTCGGCATGCCTTCTCTCCACGCCATGTATCTGCTGCTGAGTCCGCCTGTCAGATGACTGGAAGCAACAGCGAAAATCCCATCACGCCAACATCCCGGTAATCGCCGGGGCCTGTATACCTATATGAGAGGAGAGGGGTATATGGCGCGTAAGTTTAAGTCTATGGACGGCAACGAGGCGGCCGCATATGTTTCGTATGCGTACACCGAGGTAGCGGGAATTTATCCCATTACGCCGTCCAGCCCGATGGCCGACCATGTCGACCAGTGGGCGGCCCAGGGTCGCAAGAACATCTTTGGCACCCCGGTCAAGGTCGTCGAGATGGAGTCCGAGGCGGGTGCAGCCGGTACCGTTCACGGTTCGCTGGGCGCCGGTGCTCTGACCACCACCTACACGGCTTCTCAGGGCCTGCTCCTGATGATCCCGAACATGTACAAGATCGCGGGCGAGCAGCTCCCGGGCGTCTTCCACGTCTCCGCGCGTTGCGTCGCTTCCCACGCCCTGAACATCTTTGGCGATCACTCCGACGTCATGGCCTGCCGCCAGACCGGTTTCGCCATGCTCGCCGAGGGCAACGTCCAGGAGGTCATGGACCTCTCGCCGGTGGCTCACCTTGCCGCCATCGAGGGTAAGACCCCGTTCCTCAACTTCTTCGACGGCTTCCGCACCAGCCACGAGATCCAGAAGGTCGCCATGTGGGACTACAAGGATCTTGCCGAGATGTGCGACATGGACGCCGTCCAGGCTTTCCGCGACCACGCGCTCAACCCTGAGCACCCGCACACCCGCGGCAGCCATGAGAACGGCGACATCTTCTTCCAGAACCGCGAGGCCTGCAACAAGGTCTACGACGAGCTCCCTGCCGTCGTCGAGGGCTACATGAAGAAGATCAACGAGAAGCTCGGCACCGATTACGGCCTGTTCAACTACTACGGCGCTCCCGATGCCGATCGCGTCGTCGTGTGCATGGGCTCCTTCTGCGACGTGCTCGAGGAAGTCATCGACTACCTCAACGCTCACGGTGAGAAGGTCGGCCTGGTCAAGGTTCGCCTGTTCCGTCCGTTCTCCATCAAGCACTTCGTGGACGTTCTCCCCGAGACCGTCCAGAAGATCGCCGTCATGGACCGCACCAAGGAGCCGGGTTCCATCGGCGAGCCGCTCTACCAGGACGTCGTCTCCGCTCTCTACGAGGCCGGCAAGACGGGTATCAAGGTCGTCGGCGGCCGTTACGGCCTGGGCAGCAAGGACACGCCTCCCGCGTCCGCGTTTGCCGTCTTCGAGGAGCTCAAGAAGGACGAGCCCAAGCGCGAGTTCACCATCGGCATTGTCGATGACGTGACCAACCTGAGCCTGCCCGAGGCCGAGGATGCGCCCAACACCGCAGCTCCCGGCACCATCGAGTGCAAGTTCTGGGGTCTGGGTGGCGACGGTACCGTCGGCGCCAACAAGAACTCGATCAAGATCATCGGCGACCACACCGACAAGTACGTTCAGGCCTACTTCCAGTACGACTCCAAAAAGACCGGCGGCGTCACCGTCTCGCACCTGCGCTTTGGTGATTCCCCGATCCGCTCGCCGTACTACGTGACCAAGGCCGACTTTGTCGCTTGCCACAACCCCAGCTACATCGTCAAGGGCTTCAAGATGGTCCGCGACGTCAAGCCTGGCGGCACCTTCCTGGTCAACTGCCAGTGGAGCGACGAGGAGTTCGCCGAGCACATGCCCGCCGTGGCCAAGCGCTACATCGCGAACAACAACGTCAACGTCTACCTGATCGACGCTATCGACCTGGCCGCCAAGGTTGGCATGGGCAAGCGCACCAACACGGTGCTCCAGTCCGCCTTCTTCGCGCTGGCCAAGGTCCTGCCCGCCGAGGACGCCCTGCAGTACATGAAGGACGCGGCTACCAAGTCCTACATGAAGAAGGGCCAGGCCATCGTCGACGCCAACCACAAGGCCATCGATGCCGGCGCTACCGCCTTCCGTAAGTTCGAGGTTCCGGCCGACTGGGCTACCGCCGAGGACGCCGCTCCTGTCGAGCTTTCCGAGGAGACCAAGTCCGCTATCGCCCAGCAGGTCAAGAACCTGCTCGAGCCCATCGATCGCATGGATGGCGACAGCCTGCCCGTTTCTGCCTTTGTCGATTGTGCCGACGGTCAGTTTGAGCTGGGCGCCTCCGCATACGAGAAGCGCGGCGTCGCCGTGGTCGTTCCTCACTGGGACGAGACCAAGTGCATCCAGTGCAACCAGTGCGCCTATGTGTGCCCGCATGCCACCATCCGTCCGTTCGCGATGACCGAGGACGAGGCTGCCGCCGCGCCCGAGGCTACCCGTACGCTCGACGCCATGGGTCCCAAGGCCAAGGGCATGAAGTTCACCATGGCCGTGTCCCCGCTCGACTGCATGGGCTGCACCAACTGCGTCAAGGTCTGCCCCAAGGGCGCCCTCGAGATGGTTCCCGCCGAGCAGGAGATGGATCAGCAGCCCGTTTGGGACTACATGGTCAAGAACGTCTCCGAGAAGAAGGAGCTCATCGCGGCCAACGTCAAGGGCAGCCAGTTTAAGCAGCCCTACCTGGAGTTCTCCGGCTCCTGCGCCGGCTGCGCCGAGACCGCTTATGCACGTCTGGTGACCCAGGTCGCCGGCGACCGCATGTTCATCTCCAACGCCACCGGCTGCTCCTCCATTTGGGGCAACCCCGCTGCCACCGCTCCTTACTGCAAGGACAAGGACGGTCACGGCCCGGCGTGGAACAACTCCCTGTTCGAGGACAATGCTGAGCACGGTCTGGGCATGGCCATCGGTTACGAGGCCGTCCAGAATAAGCTGATCGCCGCCACCCAGGAGCTCATCGCCGCTGACGGTCCGTCCGACGAGCTCAAGGCCGCCGGTCAGGCTTGGATCGACTCCGTCAACGACGCCGAGGCCTCCAAGACTGCTGCTGCCGCCTACGTTGCCGAGCTCGAGAAGTGCGGCTGCGACGCTTCCAAGGCGATCCTCGCCGACAAGGCTTACCTCACCAAGAAGTCCTTCTGGATCTTCGGTGGCGACGGTTGGGCCTACGACATCGGCTTCGGTGGTCTGGACCACGTCCTGGCTTCTGGCCACAACGTCAACGTCTTCGTCTTCGACACCGAGGTCTACTCCAACACCGGCGGACAGGCCTCCAAGGCTTCGAACCTGGGCCAGGTTGCTCAGTTCGCCGCTGCCGGCAAGGTGACCAAGAAGAAGTCTCTGGCCGAGATCGCTATGAGCTATGGTTACGTCTACGTGGCGCAGGTCGCCATGGGCGCCAACCCGGCTCAGACTCTCAAGGCCATCCACGAGGCCGAGGCCTACGACGGCCCGTCCCTCATCATCGGCTACAGCCCCTGCGAGATGCACTCCATCAAGAAGGGCGGCATGCAGAACTGCCAGGCCGAGATGAAGAAGGCTGTCGAGTGCGGTTACTGGAACCTCTTCCGCTTCAACCCCGAGGCTGCTGCCGGCAAGAAGTTCTCGCTCGATTCCAAGGAGCCCGCGGGCGGCTATCAGGAGTTCCTGATGAACGAGGCCCGTTACGCTTCGCTGACGCGCTCCTTCCCCGAGCGCGCCGAGGAGCTCTTCAAGGAGAACGAGCAGGCCGCTATGGACCGCTACGCTCACCTGCTGAAGCTTAAGACGGTGTACAACGAGGCCTAGGTCTCCCACCGCAGGATCTGAGGGCTAACCTTCGCGGACGTCCTCGGACATGAAAGAACCCCCGCTGCGCACTACGTGCGGCGGGGGTTCTTTCGTCCTGCGGAATGTCCGCGAAGGTTAGCCCCCAGATCCTGCTACGACTACGTCCTCGGATTGTGGGGCTGAATGAAGGACGTGGCTGAGGGGGCCTTTTGCCCCTTTCGCTGTTTCGCGGCTTTGCCGCGAAAGTCGCGCTACTTTGGGGATGGATGGAGGATTTGGCTGTTGCCGCTTCTTATCCCTTTGCTTTTTCGCGGCTTTGCCGCGAAACGCGCAGCACCTTGGGAAATGCATTGATGCGTGGGCGGGGCTGGATTGCGGATTCAAATGGCTAGAGAGATATGGGTGCGAACGAGAAATCGTTATTGGGGTCATCCTTTTCCATAAACTCATCGAGACAAAACGTCATGTAGATTGGAACGTACAGAACCTTGCCCTCTTTGCTGAGATTCTCGTGGCTCAGTACAACGGCCTCGGGAATTTTGTACTCGCCTACACTCATCAGACGATCGAGGGCCGCGTGCGCTCGAACCTTCTTACCCGATTTGACCTCGATTGGAACAACATGCCCGTGGGCGCCTTCGATTACAAAGTCAACTTCACCGACCTCACGCGTTTGGTAGTACCATGCATCCGCCCCGAGGGCAACAAGTTCCTGCGCGACCACGTTCTCATAGAGACCACCAAGGTTGGGAGTTTTCATATCAAGATAGACGGCGCGTGCAGTGCTGCCGGGGTACCGCGATGCTAGCATGCCTGTATCAGACTCGTATAGTTTGAAGGCTGTCGTTTTCTCCGTCCTCTTGAGAGGACTCCGTGGCTCCGTCACCCTGGCGACCATCAATCCAACACCTGCGTTAACAAGCCACAGGAAATCCTGTTCATATTTTTTAAGGCGAGCTCCCTCACCCAGAGACGAAACAACAAAGCGATGGGACTCCGCCTCAAGCTGAACGGGAATTTGCTCAAAAATCGACCGAACGTTAAACGCTCGAGTCGATGCATATTTTGAGATATCGCTTTTGTACTGATCGACCAGCTGAGTTTGAAGCTCACGTGTGCTCACGAGCGAATAACCCGAATCAATATAGTTCTGAACGACCTCCGGCATGCCGCCGCAAATGATATATGCTCTATAGTTTTTGAGCATCGCCTCATGAATATAGTTTTCGACAGGATGCTTCTCGACAAGGCAGCTGCGAATACCGGCAAGCACATTCTCGCTGACGCTGTTTGCCCAACAAAACTCTTCAAAATCCATTGGGCGCATAACAATGTGCTCGACATACCCCACCGGAAAAGAAGAGATTCCCTTAAACTCAGTCCCAAGCATAGACCCCGAGAAGACATAGCTAAAGCGCCCATCCTCGACCAACGCCTTCATGAGTGTAACGATCTGCGGATACTCCTGAATCTCATCGACAAAGACAAGCGTGTCCCCCTCAACAAGCGGCGCATTCGCAAGAAGGGCTACGCGGTTGATAAAGTCAACGGAGTTCTTTGCACCAATAAGCACATTCTTTGCCTCGACATTGAGTAGTAAATTGACCTCAAAATACGAAGCGTAGTTGCTTTTTCCAAACGCGCGAATCGCATAGCTCTTGCCGATCTGACGCGCACCAGTAACAAGTAATGCCTTATTGGAGTTATTCTTCCAGCTCAAAAGCCTATCAGTGACCTTACGGCGTAGCATAAAACCCCCAAATGACAAAAATTGGCAGATAGAATTGCCTAAAATCATACAAAAATTCGCGGATAATAGCGTGCGTAAATATACAAAAATTGGAAGATAGCAAAGGTCCGATAAGGTCTCAAAGCCACTGAAACAGCGCTCTACTTTGCGAAGGGGCTGGAGACGCTGCTGTGTGCGTCTCCAGCCCTCTGATTCTTACTTTTGGTTCCGCGATGGGACTTTGTTGGCCTTCCTGGTCGGTTTACCTTGTCTCGCCGCTCTCTGTGCGTAGGCGGTAGCCGTGGACGAGGTCGCTAATAGCCGGCCAGGGAATCTGGCGGTCGACCCAAAATTGGAGCTGGACCAGATAGCGCTCGGTGGCGCGTGTGAGGGCCGCGAACTGTTCGTGAGTCTCTACCTGGGCGTAGAGGTCGCGGCTGTGGGCGAGGATTGCCGTCGTGTCGTCCATTTTGCCGGTGACGTCGAAGGCGCCCGAGAACCAGTCGCACAGGCGCGCGGCACTATTGTTGATTGTTGCGAGGTCGGCGGTGCCGTCGTTGACGTTTTCGTTGGCCTGGGCACGCAAGAGGGAGAGGGCGTCGGCGGCGTTCATACAGTAGCCGACGGTGAAGTTCCAGACGGCGAATTCGCGGCCTGTGTCGAGCTTGCGGCGGCGCATGTAGTCGATATCGCGCGGTTCCTCGAGCATCATTTGGTCGGCGAGGGCCTCAAGTGCAGTGGTGTACTCGGCA
The DNA here is from genome assembly GCF_052065125.1 of Collinsella sp. HCP28S3_G2. Lineage (NCBI taxonomy): Bacteria > Bacillati > Actinomycetota > Coriobacteriia > Coriobacteriales > Coriobacteriaceae > Collinsella > Collinsella sp. HCP28S3_G2. The sequence continues at coordinate 45,426 of NZ_JBQHUO010000003.1, read as the reverse complement.
AGGTCGAGTGTGAGCAGGGTGTTGATATCCATCATCTTTAGGCCTCCGTTTCGATCTCGACGATTTCGTTTTTAATGTACATGCCCTGGTTGTCCCAGACATTGCGGCAGGCGGCGGCAAAACGCTCGCGGTCGGCTTCGCAGATGCGGGCGAACATGTTGCAGGTGCCAAAGGGCTCGCACACGTCAAAGAAGATGCAAATTGACGACCAGCCGCCATACCAGCTCACGGCGCCCGCCGGCTCATGAAAGACGGGGTTCTCGATGTGCTCGTAATTGGCGATGGGGCCCGATACGGGATAGGTTACCTCGGCATCGCAGATCTTGGCCGAAAAGATACGTGACTCGACCGGACAGGACGATTCGAACAGCTTGCATGCCTCGGGAGCCTTGTCCCAGAGCATGTCGGCGAGAAACGTCTCGCCATTTAGCGTGATCTTGAGCATTTTTGTCATAGTAAGGACCTCCTCAATCCGTCGCTCAAGGGGTTCGCTGGCGGATAAGGAGAAGACGGCAGCGGGGTCGCCGAACCCAAACTTCACGACAGATCTCTGTCGCCCCAGCCCGTGCTGTTCCTCGCTAAAGTACCATGCCGCAATTACGCGCGCAATATCAGTTTTTGAATTTCTGGAAGCGGCAATCGACGAGACGGCTCGCCGGCTACCGGCCGACGCGCGGTATGAACACTTGTCTATTCCTTAAGTTGGATGAAAAACGCCATGTTATTGCAGGGCTGCATACTCGTCTTAAAAATGCATAGAATCTCGTATAGTGCGAGTAAGATATTGAGCTGTCTGTTTTGTGTTTAGCAAAGATATAGTTTGCATAATCTGGTCTAATCCCTGCTCTATCAAAATAAAGTCGCACGTAAATAGCTTAGATATGCTTGAGCTGGGCATCTTTACGCTGAACGGGTAAAAACGACCGTTCACCGTTCAACTGTTTTCAAAATGAATAAAATGAGCGATAAAGAGAATATAAACCTTAATAAACTCGCGTATTGCACGGACGTAGGTTATTAATGGGATGTAGGCCTTTTACAGAAAGGATTCCAGCAATGTCTAAGCCTCTTGGCAAGCCCGATCGTATTGTCGTCGCCCTTGGCGGCAACGCCCTCGGCAACAACCCCGTCGAGCAGATCGAGGCCGTGAGCAACACCGCCCACGCACTTCTTGGTCTCATCGAGCAGGGTAACGAGATCATCATCACCCACGGCAACGGCCCGCAGGTCGGCATGATCCAGAATGCCTTCGCCGCCGCCCACGACGCCATCGGCACCCCCGAGATGCCGCTGCCCGAGTGCGGCGCCATGTCCCAGGGCTACATTGGTTATCACCTGCAGCAGGGCATCGGCCGCGAGATGCACAAGCGCTATAAGCGTTGGCACGCCGCCACCGTCGTCACCCAGATCGAGTGCGATCCCGACGATCCCGCGTTCAAGAACCCGACCAAGCCGATCGGCCCCTTCTACACCGAGGAGCAGGCCAAGGAGTTCATGGCCGAGGATCCCTCCAAGGTCTTCGTCGAGGATTCCGGCCGCGGCTGGCGCCGCGTCGTCGCCTCCCCCGATCCCAAGAAGATCGTCGAGGCCGACTCCATCCTCAACCTGCTCGACAACGAGTTCATCGTCATCGCCTGCGGTGGCGGCGGCATTCCCGTCGTCCGCGACTACGAGAACAAGGGTTGCTACAAGGGCGTTCCCGCCGTCATCGACAAGGACCTGGGCGGCGAGCTGCTGGCCGAGGACTGCGACGCCGACGTTCTGTTCCTGCTGACCGCCGTTGAGCATGTCGCCATCAACTTTGGCAAGCCCAACCAGGAGGAGCTCGAGGACCTCACCGCCGACGAGGCCGAGCGCCTGGCCGACGAGGGCCAGTTCGGTAAGGGTTCCATGGAGCCCAAGGTCCGCGCTGCCATCAAGTTCGCCCGTTCCCGCAAGGGCCGCACCTGCATTATCGGCGCCCTGGACAAGGCCGCCGAGACCATGGCCGGCCTCTCCGGTACCCGCATCCACGAGTAGCCTCTACTCTGTTGCCTCTCTTGTGGGCGCCAGGCAAAGCGCCCACAAACTAGCCTCTCTTCATGAGCCCCGCAGTCCGCTCCGACTGCGGGGCTTTTGCTATTGAGGTGACTGTTCATGAGAAGCGCTGAAGACCGCGGAAACCCGGCACTTGGGGACGTTCCTTTTCTGCCGGCATCTTGGGACAGTCCTTTTCGGCAGCGCGAGCGGTCGTCTGCAAAGACCGTCCCCAGTGGCTAGTCATTTAATGGCTGGTCATTTAAGTCTGTCCCCAATGACTAGTATTGGCCATTTAAATCTGTCCCCAATGACTAGTAGTAGGCCCACATGGTTTCGATTTCGTTGAGGACTTCTACGATGCCCCAACGGCGGGCGCTACGGCTGGGCGAATTGGGATCGTAGACACCGATTTGGTCGGCGTCGTCAATGCCGTAGAGGACGATGTAATGACCCACGTTGGTAAACATGCCGGGACGCACGACGGCGATTACGGGAGCACCCGAGCGCAAGGCCTGGGCCATCGAGTCTCGGTCGTTGTAGAGCTGCGTCCCGTTAAGCCCCAGCTGCCATGCGCCGCTCGTCATAAACGACCACTCGGTGGCACCGGTGGGGGCATAGTTGCCCGCCTCGGAAAGGGCGCACATATCGACCGGCGTCATATCGGTGCGCCCCGTTTTAAAGATGTAGATCATGGTGAGGCAGGTGGGTCCGCAGCCGTTTTGGCGGATAGTTCCGCCGGCGTAGGGCAGCTCCGACCATGCGGGGTCGATCTGGTAAATATGCGGCATGGTGCCGGCACTCCACTGCGAACGTGGGGTCGAAAAAGCAAACGAGTAGCCGAGTGCGACTGGGGCTTTGAGGAGCTTTTCCTCGGCGGTGGGCTCTAGGCCGGCAGAGCCATGCGAAGCACACGACCCCAGATACACAAATGCCAGACATGCCATGATGGAGCACAGGGCAAGACAGAGACGATGAATCTGCGGATTGGCGGCCCGGCCGCGTCCCAGCGGCCGTGGCTGCTTTGCGCCGCGTCCGCCGCGGGGCTTCGAAAAGAAACGGCTGATGTGGTTGTCAGACTTTCGCCGATCGATTTTCTGCCGCCGAGGCACTTCGGCCCGGCGTTGACGGGTGCCCGAGCGTGGGCGATCCGCTTGACGCGTGCTGGTATTCTGCGGCATAGACGACAAGGGGCGATCCTGCGGACGCTGCGGCCCGTCGTTGTCAGAAACACTCCTGGATGCTGGCGTGGTACGCCCGGCAAGGCGAACGTTTCGCTGTCGTTCGCCGCCGTTGTATTCGTATGCCATTTGCACCGCCTCGTCTCATGTATAACCCGTCCATCCTACAAAAAAGACGTGCAGCAAATGAGGACATACACCAAAACCTCGGTAAGCGGCATGGACGGGAGCGAGCCTGGCGTCATAAAGCGACGCCCTCCGCGAGCGATTGAGTCGCGTCATCAAAACGGACGCCCGCACCGAGTGGCGCCCCTCGCCGTTCGTCCCAAAAACGGCGCCGCTCGTTTTGCAGTTCTGCCTTCGGTCGAGCTACGAGTGGCGTTGCTGTGCCAAGGCCGTATCTTAAAGCCATGAAATAAAAAGTGCGCGGCAAAACAGGCCGTGCAAGGGGTGACGCCAAGGGGCGTCAGAAAGGAAAGGAGGGGAACAATGGCGGACAAGAACGCAGAAGTTGCAGTCGAGGATACCGGCGGCATGAAGAAAACGCTTTCGCTCTGGAACTTCTTCACCATCGGTTTCGGTGCCATCATCGGTACCGGTTGGGTTCTGCAGGTCGGCGACTGGATGGTCGTGGGCGGCGGTCCCGTTCCCGCTATGATCGCATTCCTCTTGGGTGCAATCTTCCTCGTGCCCGTCGGAGCTGTTTTCGGTGAGCTTACGGCTGCTATCCCCATCTCGGGCGGCATCGTCGAGTATGTCGATCGTAGCTTTGGCCGTACAATGAGCTACATTACCGGTTGGCTCCTGGCCCTGGGCAACGGCATCCTGTGCCCGTGGGAGGCCATTGCCATTTCGACTCTCGTGTCCGAGATGTTCGGTAGCCTGCCCGGTCTTGAGTGGCTGCGCGCCATCAAGCTCTACACCATCCTGGGCGCCGACGTTTACCTGTTCCCGACGCTGATCGCGCTCGGCTTTGCAGTCTACGTCATCTTCCTCAATTTCCGCGGTGCCAGCTCGGCCGCCAAGCTCCAAGCCTTCCTGACCAAGGCCCTGCTCTGCGGCATGCTACTCGCCATGGGCGTCTCGCTGTTCACCGGCTCGCCGAACAACGCCATGCCTGTGTTCTCCCAGGTCGCCGGTGCTGGCGGCGGTAAGGCCGCCACCGAGGGCACCAGCCTGTTCGCCGGTATCGTGTCGGTCCTGGTTCTGACCCCGTTCTTCTACGCCGGTTTCGACACCATTCCTCAGCAGGCTGAGGAAGCAGCCGAGGGCCTTAACTGGAACAAGTTCGGCAAGATCATCTCCCTGGCCCTGCTGGCCGCCGGCGGCTTCTACATGGTCTGCATTTACTCGTTCGGCACTATCCTTGACTGGCATGAGTTTGTTAAGAGCCCGGTTCCCGCGCTTGCCTGTCTTAAGGGCATCAACATGCTCCTGTACCTGGCCATGCTCGTCATCGCCACGCTTGGACCCATGGGCCCGATGAACTCCTTCTACGGCGCCACGAGCCGCATTATGCTCGCCATGGGCCGCAAGGGCCAGCTGCCCGAGAAGTTTGCCGAGGTCGATCCCAATTCCGGCGCTCCCAAGCTCGCCTGCGTCGTTCTGGCCATCATCACCGTCGTCGGTCCGTTCCTGGGCAAGAACATGCTCATCCCTCTGACCAATGTGTCGGCTCTCGCCTTCATCTTCTCTTGCGGCATGGTCGCTCTTGCCTGCCTGCGCATGCGCTTCACCGAGCCCGACCTACCTCGTCCCTACGAGGTGCCCGGCGGCAAGTTTGGCATCAGCCTCGCCATCGCTGCCTGCGCCATCATCATCGGCCTGCTCGTGATTCCGTTCTCTCCCGCCTCCCTCAACATGGTGGAGTGGAGCATCGTGATCGGCTGGTTGGCTATTGGCCTGGCTCTCATGGCTTTCACCAATTCCCGTAAAAAGTAACGCCGAGCCGGGGCGGATTGGGTGCGCGGTGCCCTCTCTCCCGCGTACCGAACCCGGCATCACTTGGGTAGCTTTGTGAGGCCTTAACCCAACACGGCCTCACCCACTATATGGATCCATAAGGAGGAACCATGTCCACTAAGTATGCAATCGTTGGCGGCAAGCTCATCGACGGTACCGGTGCCGAGCCGGTCGAGAACTCCCTCGTTCTCGTCGACGATAACGGCAAGATCGAGTACGCCGGTGTTATGCAGGACCTTCCCGAGGGCGTTGAGGTTATCGACGCCGCCGGCAAGACTGTCCTTCCCGGCCTGATCGACACCCACCTGCACTTCTCGGGCAACCTGACCGACGATGACACCGATTGGGTCATGCAGCCGCTCCTCGAGAAGCAGGCCGTCGCCGTCAAGCAGGCCTACGACTGCCTCACCCACGGCCTCACCACCGTCTGCGAGATCGGCCGCTTTGGTATCCAGATTCGCGACTGCATCGACAAGGGCGTCTTTAAGGGCCCGCGCGTTCTGGCCACCGGCCTCGGCTTCTGCCGTGTTGCCGGTCACGGTGACTCCCACCACTGCACCCAGGAGCTCAACAAGGAATCCCATCCCTGGGGCGACCAGGTCGACGGTCCTTGGGATCTGCGCAAGGCCGTCCGTCGTCGCCTGCGCGAGAACCCCGATGCCATCAAGATCTGGGCTACCGGTGGCGGCATCTGGCGCTGGGACTCCGGTCGCGACCAGCACTATTGCTCCGAGGAGATCCAGGCCGTGGTCGAAGAGGCCAAGATGGTCGGTATCCCCGTGTGGAGCCACTGCTACAACAACCACGCCGCCGCCTACGATTCCGTTCGCTTTGGCTGCGAGCAGCTGATTCACGGCTTCGATATCGATGAGCGCACCATGGACCTTATGGCCGAGCAGGGCACCTTCTTCACCCCGACGATCGCCTTCCTGCCCACCTGGTACGCCACCTATCCTCCCGTCTATGTCCCCGAGCTGCACGACAAGTACGAGGGTACCCTGGTCGAGAAGGAGCTGCAGCGCAACTATGACTGCCTGCGCGAGGCCAAGAAGCGCGGCGTCGTCATGACGATCGGCTCCGACTCCTTCTCCTTCGTCACCCCGTACGGCACCTGCTCCATCGAGGAGATGTACGAGTTCGTCGACAAGATCGGCTTCACCCCGGTCGAGACCATCACCTGCGCCACCCTCAACGGTGCCAAGATGTGCCACATCGAGGACGAGACCGGTTCCATCGAGGCCGGCAAGTGCGCCGACCTGCTGGTCGTCAACGGTGACGTCGCCGCCGACATCCACGTGCTCAACACCGACAACATGGACGTCATCATGAAGGACGGCTGGATTGTCGAGGCCGGCACCTTCGGCGAGCCAAACAAGTACAGCGCCTAAGCTACCGTTTGTCGATGGCTGGATGTAAAACACAGTTTTTGATTGCATAATGCAATGGAGAGGGTCGCTTGCGGCCCTCTTTATTGCTATCGGTACTACGGACAAGAGGGGATGACGGTGGATTTAAACAGGCTGAATCTGGGCAAGAGTTACAACTCTACCAAGGTCTTTCGTACGGCCCAGCATGTGGTTCAGGCCATCCTACTCGGTGTTGTCGTTCCGGCGCTTATCTTGCTGCTTATCTGGGATTTAACCGATAATCCCAATCCCGTTCCAGGCGTTGTCGTTATTGCCGGCCTGGTCATGCTGTGCTTCTTCTTCTCGTATGTCTTTGTGGTCCCCGATGACCTCACATCGAGCGCAACCGACCGCACGCTCGCCATCGCATCAAAAATATTTGCCTACACGTCGCGCGGCCTTACGCCCGAAGCGGCCCTGGGTGCCTCTAAAATTATCCTGTCCGAGACCATCGCTTCTGCCATCTGCTTTACTGACGGCAGGCAGGTGCTGGCAAGCTGGGGCGAGGACTCGGCAAAGTGCCCTGCCGGAACCCCGGTAGTGCTCAAGACCACGCTCAACGTGATTGAGACGGGCGAACAGAGCGTGTTTTCGCGTGATGCCTCCAATGAGACGGGCGGCTATTTTCCCCGTCTGCGTGCCGGTATTGTCGCGCCGCTTAGCGTGCGCGGTCATTGCGTGGGCACACTCGAGCTGTATTACCCACGCCTGAGCAGCATCGATATGCGACAGACGGCGCTTGCCTCGGGTTTCGCCGATCTCATTTCCACGCAGCTCGCCAGCTTTGAGCTCGAGCGCCAAGATGAGCTCACGGCCCGCGTTGAGCTCCGCGCTCTGCAGTCGCAGGTCGATCCGCATTTTCTATTCAATACCATTAGCACGATCGTTTCGCTCGTTCGAACCGAGCCCGACAAGGCGCGATCGCTGCTGATCGACTTTTCCAACTACTATCGTCAGACGCTTTCTGACTCCGATACGCTCACCACGCTCGAGCACGAGGTTGAACAGGGCACCCGTTATATCAATCTTATGCAGGCCCGCTATGGCGACGGCCGTCTGCGCGTTTCGGTCGACATCGACTTTGAGGTGCGCGACAGCCTGGTGCCGCCGTTTATCTTGCAGCCGCTGCTCGAAAACTGCATCAAGCATGCGCAGCGCGAGACCGAGCCGCTTTCCATTCGTGTTAGGGCTTTTGAGACCGATGACGGCTTGGAGATCATCGTCGAAGATGACGGCATCGGTATGAGCGAAGAAGTCTGCGCGCATCTGTTTGAGCAGCATCGCCGAGAGGAGCCCGAAAGCATTACCGCCGACGGCTCCGTCAAGCGAGGCTGCGGCCTGGCGCTCTTCAACGTGCTTCAGCGCATCCATTTCTTTTACGGAGAAGATTCTGGCATGCGCGTGAAGTCCCAGGAGGGCGTGGGAACGCAGGTCATCGTTGAGTTGAACGGCGAGCCGCATGAGCCGGCGCCGCTAACGGTGTAGCACGCGGTTGGATTGAGAGAAAAAAAGAGGGGAAGCGCATATGTCCGAAGGCTGGAATATCTTGGTGGTTGATGACGAGCCCCCAATTAGGGCTGAGCTACGCTATCTGTTGGAAAAGGATGCGCGTGTGGGCCAGATTGCCGAGGCGGGCAATGTCACCGAAGCCGTGGAATCGATTCTGTCGAACAAGCCCGACGTGCTGTTTTTAGACATTACCATGCCCGGTCGCTCGGGAATTGAGCTTGCCGAGACGCTTCAGAACCTAAAGACACCGCCGGTCGTGGTGTTTGTGACGGCATTTGCCGAGTATGCGGCCGATGCCTATAACCTCGATGCCGTCGATTACATCGTAAAGCCGGTCGAGGATGCTCGCCTGTCAAAGGCGCTCGATAAGATCGAGACCGCCCTGGGCGCTCGCCGTGTCGTCCATGCTCCGCGCCAGCCTTTGCGCCTGACGGTGGATCGTGGGGGTAAAAAGGTGTTCATTCCCGTGGCGGATGTCTGCTACTTTGAGGCGCGCGCCGATTTTTGCAACGCCGTCTGCGCCGAGGGAACATATCTGATCAATGAGTCGATTTCATCGCTCGAGCGGCGCCTGGCCTCCGAGGGCTTTATCCGTGTCCACCGCAGCTATCTGGTCAACTTGGAAGACGTGCACAATGTCGAGATCGGTTCTACGGGTCTTATGGAACTCAGGCTCGATCGCGTAACCTCGACGGTGCCCGTGTCCCGTCGTCGCGCTGCCGAGGTTAAGGCGCGCCTGGGGCTTGTGTAGACGGTCCGCATGCCATCGTTTGCCGACGCAGGTTTGGCATGGGCGCGCGGTGGGCATAATGGGTGACATCGAATGAAATCGAAAGGATCATTATGCCTGCGCTTATTACGCATCATCTGTTTGGCGAGGAAAGCATCGATCGTCTGCCGCAGGGCGTCATTACGTCCGACGAGGAACGCATTGCTTTTATCCTGGGCAACCAGGGTCCCGACCCGTTTTTCTTCCACATCCTGACGCCGCGCGTTTCCGACTGCACGCTGCTGGCGCAGGCCATGCATCGCTCGCGCATGTCGCGCCAGTTCTCGTGCCTGCGCGACGGCGTGTCCCATCTGCTCCCGCGCGATGCCAACTTGGGCCGCGCCTTTGCGCTGGGCCTGCTGTCGCACTACGTGCTCGACCGTAATGCCCACCCCTTTGTCTACGAGCAGCAGTTTGGCATTGTCGAGTCCGATCCCGAGCTGGGGGATTCGGGCAGCCAGGTCCATGCGGTGCTCGAAAGTGACCTGGACGTGTTGATGCTGCAGCTCAAGCGCGACGGGGCCACGGTCGAGGACTATCCGCCGGCGGGCGAGATCGTCACCACCGACCGCATCAATCGCGTGGCCGGCGTGCTGATGAGCTATGTTGCCGGGCGTGTGTACGGTATCGATATCCCAGCGGGGGAGTACGGTGCCGCCGTTGCCGACATGCAGCTGCTCTATCGCGCCATTGAACCGGCGGGCTCGGCCAAGACGCGTGCAATTGCCCTGGTCGAGGGCCTAGTACACGACTACTCCCTGCTCGATGGCCTTGCTCACCGCGTGACGACCGAGCCGCCCGAGCGCACCGGCAATCTGGGCCATCTGACGTGGAAGAATCCCTTTACCGATGAGGTCTCGAACGAGAGCTTCCCCGAGGTCTTTGACCGCGCGCTGGTCGATTACGAGTGCACGGTCACCCGCTTTATCGAGACCGGCGATATGGAGGCCGTGACCAACCACGTCAATTACAGCGGTCGCGTGCTCGGCGCTGACGAAGAGTTCGACCGCGAGGAGTAGGGTTCGTGCGTGTCCCTTTGCCGAATCCTTACCGGTGCCTCTGTGCAATTGGGGTACGATGAACTAGCTGCATATCGGGCGAACACGAAGGGTCCCTGTCCATGAAATACACCAAGCTCGAGCGTAACTGGGTTATGTACGATGTGGGCAATTCGGCCCTCGTGTTGCTCAACACCTCGGTGGTGCCCATCTACTTTAACGCCATCAATACCGGTGCTTCCTCGGCCGACCTGGTGGTCGCTTGGGGTAGCGCGCAGACGATTGCCTCGCTGGTCATTGCCATGCTCATGCCCATTCTGGGCGCACTTGCCGATTACGCCGGCAACAAGATCAAGTTTTTCTTGGGCTTCTTCCTCACGGGCTTGGTGCTTTGCCTGGCGCAGGCTATCCCAATGTCTGCCATGGCATTTTTGGCCGTGTACGTGCTGTGCACCATCGGCCTTAACTCTTCTATGACGTTCTATGACGCCATGCTGCCCGACATTACCACCGACGAGCGCATGGACGCCGTGTCCAGCTCGGGCTATGCCTGGGGCTACATCGGTTCCACCGTGCCGTTCATCATCTGCCTGGCGCTTATCATGGGTGGTCCCGCTCTTGGCGTCCCCACCATGCTGGCAACGCGTCTGTCGTTTGTCATCACTGGTGCCTGGTGGCTCATCTTTACCCTGCCGCTCATTCGCACCTATAAGCAAAAGTACGGTCGCGAGCGCGGTCCCGAGGACACCATCGGCCACATCGTGGGCGGCGTGTTCTCTGAGGTCGTACACACCATGCGCGAGATCGCCCACAACAAGACCGTGCTGGTCTACATGATCGCGTTCTTCTTCTACATCGACGGTGTGCACACGGTCATTTCCATGGCAACCAGCTACGGTTCGGCTCTGGGCATCGACTCGACCCAGCTGGTACTGGCCCTGCTCGTTACACAGTTCGTGGCCTTTCCGTCCGCCATCATCTACGGCAAGCTCGCCGGACGCGTGGGCACGCTCAACATGATCCTGGTGGCGGTCGCCGCCTACATGGGCATTGTGCTGTTCGCCGCGTTTTTCCTCAAGACCGCCTTTGAATTCTGGGTGCTTGCCATTATGGTCGGCCTGTTCCAGGGTGGCGTGCAGGCACTCAGCCGTAGCTACTTTGGCCGCATCATCCCCAAGGAAAAGTCCAACGAGTACTACGGCTTCTTTGACATCTTTGGGCGCTATGCAAGCGTTATGGGCACCTTTCTGGTGTCGGTCGTCACCTCGCTGACCGGCAACCCGTCGCTGGGCGTTCTTTCCATTGCTGTGCTGCTGGTCGTTGGCTTTATGCTGCTGGCCCGCCTGTCTCGCATGACTCGAGCGGCAGAGCATGCCGCATAGGAGCGGGCGGCTATTGTGCCTGTCTGCGGTACTCTTTTGGGGTTATCCGCAATAAACATTGCGACTTGCGAGCAATGATTTGCCCAAGTGGGTATGATGGAATCAGCTAGGTCGCGGGGCGTCGCCTGTGTTTGGCGGCGCCTCGTTTTTGTGTTGCAGGGAGGGAAGGCATGAACGCCACGGTTGTGATTCCAACATATTGGGCGGGCGATGATGCCCATGCAAACGCTCCCGGTGTCTATGACCACTCGACGAATCTCAACGCCGCCAATCCCGAGCTCGATCACTGTCTTGCTTCGCTCGAGCAGGTACGCGATATTCCGCGAATCATCCTTTTGGTGGTCTGTCCCATCTCGGCCACGGCGGATGTGTCGAAGCGCGTACGCGAAATCGTCGAGGCGCACCCTACGCTCAAAGTTACCGTAGTCACCAATACCCAGGCATCGCGTATCGCCGACCGCGTAGCGCAGATTGCGCCCAAGGGTTCGGGAGAATGCGTGAGCCTGCGCGGCTATGGCGCCATCCGCAATATGGGACTTGCCTGTGCCGCCGTGCTGGGTCACGATGCCGTCATCTTTTTGGATGACGACGAGACTGTCATCGATGCCGACTTTATGAAACGCGCGACTTACGCGTTGGGGCAGCAGACGCGTCAGGGCCTGCCAATCTTGGTTAAGAGCGGCTACTTTTACGATCGAGACGGATCGCCGCTGGCCCCCACGGACAAGGTGGGCATCTGCCACCGTTGGTGGACCAAGCGTATTGAGTTCAATCGCTGGATGAAAAAGGCGCTCTCGGGCACCCGTATTTCGCGTTCAAACTATGTGTGCGGCGGCCTTATGGCCCTCCATGCCCGCGCCTTTACCCGCGTGGCATTTGACCCGTTTATCACTCGTGGCGAGGACCTGGACTACCTCTTTAATATGCGCATGTTTGGCTACGACGTATGGTTTGATAACGAGTGGACCGTGCGCCATCTGCCGCCCGAGTCCGAGAAACGCTCGCCGCGCTTTATGCAGGACGTGTACCGTTGGTACTACGAACGTGCCAAGCTAACGTTTGCCGCGCATCAGAAAGAGCTCATTCCCGTTACAGCCGCGTCTCTCATGCCCTATCCGGGCCCGTGGATTTCGCGCGAGCTTGACGATCGCGTGCGTAAGACTGCCATGGTCCGCAGCATGTTTACCCGCGAGCACGAGGGATACCTACGCATTTGGCGCCACGGTATTGACGAGGCCAGGACCTACGCACGCCAAAACGCCGCAAGCTACCTGCGTTTCCAGAGCTTCTGGCCCAAGATTATGGATGGGCTCTGGCGTGACGCCCAGCTGACCAGCATCCTGGAGGGGACTGAATGATCGACCGCCGCGCCCAGCGCGATAGTTCAATGTCAATCTTTCGCATCATTGCCGTATCCTGCGCCATTTGTGTGCTGGTGTACTTTGTTTTTGCCCTGGCGACTGGAATCGAGCCAATCGCGACCGTGGTCGCCTGTGCGCTGCTATGCATCTTCCTGTGTATCTTTATCTTTTTGACGCTCAATCCCGATTCGGTTCGCTCGCAGTACACCGAGGAGACGCTCTCGGTGGCCTCGGCCATGCTCGAGGACATTAAAGGCGGTCTGACGCAGGAGTCAGCACGTCTGGTGTGCCAGCGCATTTTGCCCGAGACACGCGCCATGACAGTTGCCGTTACCGACGAGAGCAACGTACTGGCCTGCGCGGGCGAGTTTGAGGAAAAGCTGCTGCCCAATTCTCCCATTCATACGCTCGCCACGCGCTACGTCATCGAACACGGTATCGTCCAGTCGTTCAACCGCGTGGTGGACGTGGTGGGTTCGGATGGCTCACACAACCAGGTCCCCGCTGGCATCATCGCACCCATCAAGGTGGGCGACCGCACCGTCGGCACGCTCAAGTTCTATTACAAGACCCCGCGTGCCGTCGACCGTACCCAGTATGCGCTCGCCTCGGGTTTTGCCGAAATCCTGTCCACGCAGCTCGCCATTCACGAGCTCGAGGTGCAAAAGGAGCTCACGGCCCGTGCCGAGGTGCGTGCCCTGCAGGCGCAGATTAACCCGCACTTCCTGTTCAACACGCTCAACACCATCGCATCGTTTACGCGTACCGACCCGCTGCGCGCCCGCGAGCTGCTGCGCGAGTTCTCCTCGTTCTATCGCGCAACGCTCGACAATTCGGGCTCCCTCATTCCCGTGTCGCGCGAGGTCGCACAGACCAAGCGCTACCTGACGTTTGAGAAGGCGCGCTTTGGCGAGGATCGCGTGCTGGCGACCTTTGACGTGTCCGAGGACGTCGAGGACACGCTGGTTCCGGCATTTGTGATCCAACCGATTGTCGAGAACGCCGTGCGTCACGGCATGGGTGATGCCAGTGCGCTGAAGATTGACGTGACGGTGCGCAGGGATGGTGACGATGCGATTTTGATTTCGGTGGCCGATGACGGTGTGGGCATGGACGAGGGCATCGCTGCCAGACTGTTTGACGAGCGCTCTGCCCGCCCCGACGCCAGCTCCCCGCAGGGTGGCGGCGCCGGCGTTGCCATGCACAATATTTCGGAGCGCATTCATCGCTTTTATGGGCCGCACTCCTATACGCGCGTCGAATCGGCGCCGGGTAAGGGCGCTAAAGTGCTCCTACATCTCGATTTGTCGGAGAGCATCTTCGACATTCAAGAGTAGAATAATTGGTCACGGGCTTAACGCCGGTTGGCGTATGCCCGACGTAGTTAGTTGACGAAAGGTTTTATCCCCATGCTGCGTGCGATGATTGTGGATGATGAGGCCCCGGCCCGTTCGGAACTTCGCTTCTTGCTCGAGCAGACGGGCAAGATCGGCACGATCACAGAAGCGTCGAGCGTTCGCTCCGCCATCGAGATGCTTATGGAGAGTCGCGTTGATGTCGTGTTCCTCGATATTTCGATGCCTGGCGCTTCGGGTCTGCAACTTGCCGAGGCGCTGCATAAGCTTAAGAATCCGCCGGCGATCGTGTTTGTGACCGCGTACAGCGATCATGCGGTTGAGGCGTTTGATGTGGATGCCGTCGACTATCTGATGAAGCCGGTAGAGGAAGCCCGCCTGGATCGTGCAATCGAGAAGGTCATGCAGCGCACGAAGCCCGTTGCGGACAGCAAGGTGACCATCGAGCGCATCCCGGTGGAGAAGGGCGGCCGCAAGGTGCTCATCCCCGTGGACGACATTCGCTTCATTATGGCCAAGGACGATTACTCCTGTATCTATACCGTCGACGACCGTTTTTTGTCGACGACCTCGCTGGCACAGTTCGAGGCCAAGCTCTGTGATTTTGGCTTTTTCCGCGTTCACCGCCGCTATATCGTTAACCTGGCGTGTGTTACCGACGTCGAGACGGTTCCCTCGGGCGCTATCCAGCTGGGCATTACGGGCGTCGACGAACGCGTACCGGTTTCGCGCCGTCGCGTCGTACCGCTCAAGAAGGCCCTGAGCCTCTAGCACACCGGCCCCGCAGCCCTGTAGACCAAAATCGTCTGCGGAGCCGCGGGGCTTTTTGTATGAATGCACCAAATCGTTTTGCGGAAGGGATCCCATGAACAGTGCAAGCGCCAAGCGTATCGACATCATCTCGGACACCCACGGTTATCTGTCGCCCGCGCTTTTAGATGAGTTGAGCGGCGCGGACCTGATTATCCATGCCGGCGATCTTACGTCGGAGATGGACTACGAACATCTGCGAACCATCGCCCCCGTGCGAGCGGTTCTGGGCAATAACGACTACTACCGTGATTACGGCCCCGAAGTGGACCGTCTGGCGCTCTTTAGCTACGAGGGCCTTAAGTTTGCCGTAGCCCACTACCGCGAAGACCTCCCGGTGGGATCCGTGGACGTAGCCATCAACGGTCACACTCACGTAACCAAAGAGGCCCAGGTGGGCCGCTGTCTAGTCCTCAACCCCGGCAGTGCTAGCTACCCCAGAGGCACCCGAGGCCCCACCATGGCCAGAATGCTCGTCAAAGACGGCAAGGTCTTAAGCGTCAAGTTTATTGACTTAGACTAACCGCAACAAAAACGGGGGATGCACAATGCATCCCCCGTTTCCATTTGAGCCAAAGGCCGAGCTTCAACAAGAACAATCAGACCAACCCCGCCGAGGAGCACGCGGGCTAGCCGCGCAGCGGCGCACGCCCGCAAAACTGGTTGAACATAGTGACGGCAGGGAGGGTCTCCGGGGCCGGCTGGCGCGGGTTAAGTTTGTCGCGAGTTCCGCACGCAAAGGAAAGCACTTAATGTGCTTTCCGTCTTGCGTAGGACTGTAGAGCAGCAAACTTAACCCGCGCCAGCCGGCCCCGGAGACCCTCCCGGAGGGCCCAAAAAATATTTTCAAAAAAGTTGTTGCGCGGCGAACAGACTTCTGTGTATACTAATCCCCGCAGCGCACGCGAGCGGAAACAAACGCGAACGACTGCCTGGGGAGTTAGCTCAGTTTGGTTAGAGCGCCGGCCTGTCACGTCGGAGGTCGCGGGTTCGAGCCCCGTACTTCCCGCCAACGCAATTAAAGCCACGTCTTCGGACGTGGCTTTTTGCGTTTAATAGGACAACCGCTCGGCCGTCCCTTTCATTCAGCCCCTTGCTTCCGAGATGCGGAAAAGAATTAAGTATATCGGTTTAAACAAGGGGGGTTTGTTGCGCAACACTCGTTCAATGAAACAGGGGGTTAGGTTATACTAAATTCCACTGCAGGTCTAATCTGATGCAATTTGCTTTGGATTCGACCTTCAGCGGACATCTAATTCACTATTTGGTTGTCCCGGCGGTTATTTAGCGTCTCGACGTAAGCTCGGCCCCGGAGCCCGTTCGAGCTGTTCGTATTCCTTGAAAGGGGAAACATGGACATATCGAGGAAGACTGATTATGCCCTCCGCATGCTTGCGATGCTTGCCGAGGAGCCGGAGCGGTTGCTTTCTGTTCGCACTGCTGCCGAAGAGGTCAATGTTCCGTATTCGTTTGCCCGTTCGATCCAACACGGTTTGGTTCAGGCCGGTATTGTGGAGAGCCTGCGTGGCGTCCACGGCGGTATGCGTCTTAAGGTCAACCCGAGCGAGGTCACTATCCGTCAGGTCGTCGAGGCCGTTCAAGGCCCTATGGTTATGAATGATTGCACGGCGCTCGATGGCGACTGTGCGCGCAGGGGCACGTGCTGCTATCATCCCCTGTGGGCTGGGGCCCAGGCGCTGATGCGTGACTACCTCGATTCCGTTTCGCTGGACGATGTCGTCGCTCGCCGCCAGTTCCCCGCCGTCGATCCCAAGTTCGCCGACCGCGACGCCTTTCCCGAGTATGCCGTTTGCGCGTGTGCTTGCCGGGAGGAGTAGCGCCGCATAAGGAGTATAGCTATGATTCAGGACCCCTTTCGTTCGATGATTCGTTCGGAAGGGGTTCTGCGTTATCGCGACCTTCCGTGGCGCCGCACACGCGACCCGTACATCATCTGGCTTTCCGAGGTCATGCTGCAGCAGACGCAGGTTCCACGCGTAGAGACGCGCATGCCGGCATGGCTCGACCGCTTTCCGACCGTGCATTCTCTCGCCCAGGCCGCTCCTTCTGATGTTTTGGACGCTTGGCAGGGCATGGGCTACAACCGCCGTGCTTTGGCGCTCCATAAGGCCGCGCAGCGACTCGTGGAGGACTGGGATGGGGAGTTTCCGCGTGATACACGCGACCTGGTCGCGCTGCCCGGTATTGGGCCCGCAACGGCGCAGGGCATTCGGTCGTTTGCGTTTGATCTTCCGGGAGTGTACCTGGAGACCAATGTGCGCACGGTCTTTCTGCATCACTTTTTTCCTGACGTTCCGTCTGTTCCCGACCGCGAGCTGGTGCCGTTGATTCAGGCGGCCTGCCCGGCGGCGCCCGGTGCGGCGGCGGATGAGGTCGCTCCCTTTGCCGTGCCGCTCGACGATGCCGATACGCCGCGCGCGTGGTATTACGCGCTGCTGGATTACGGCGCGTATCTTAAAAAGACGCTGCCCAATCCGTCTAGGCGCTCGGCGGGCTACAGCCGCCAGTCCAAGTTTGAGGGCTCGCGTCGGCAAAAGCGTGCCCATATCGTGCGCATGCTGCTTGCAGCTCGCGACGGACAGCCGGCGGGCATAACGCTTGTTGAAGCTGTTGCAGGCGTTAACAAGATGGAGGCCGCAGCGGGTCGCGAACCGGTTGGTTGCGATTTTATTGCGGGCATTCTTGCCGACCTGGAGCGCGAAGGCTTTTGTCGTGCCGAAGGCGAGCGCTGGCTGAGTGTGTGATGACGCGAATTTGCAGAACAGGATAGTAAGGTTTAGATTCTCGGCATGAGGGTATCCTAAAGACAATGCCGCTCAAAGTCTGTGGGCGGCGCGTATTGAAGGGAAGTACACCTATGGATTTTGAGAATTCTCAAACCAAGAAGAACCTCGAGACCGCTTTTGCCGGTGAGTCCCAGGCGCACACCAAGTATCGTTACTATGCATCCAAGGCCAAAAAGGACGGCTACGTTCAGATTTCGAATATCTTTGCAGAGACGGCGGGCAACGAGTCCGAGCATGCCAAGCTGTGGTTTAAGTACCTGCACGACGGTGCTGTTCCGGATACGCTGGACAACCTGCGCGATGCCGCCGCGGGCGAGAACTACGAGTGGACCACGATGTATGATGAGTTCGCCAAGACCGCCGAAGAGGAGGGTTTTGCCGAGATCGCCGCGAAGTTCCGTGGCGTTGGCGCTGTCGAGAAGGCTCACGAGGAGCGCTATAACAAGCTCGTCGAGCGCATTGAATCGGGCGAGGTGTTTGAGCGCGAGGGCGTAAAGGTGTGGAAGTGCCTGAACTGCGGGCACCTGCATGTTGGTGCCAAGGCGCCCGAGGTGTGCCCGGTTTGCAACCATCCCAAGGCGTACTTTGAGGAGCAGGTGGTGAACTACTAGCGCGTGGCGCTGGCTGCGCTCCGGCTTCGGGCCGTCGCGTGCTCGCTACAGAAAAGCTGATAAGAAGTTTGTGTGCCGCCCCTTTTGGGGCGGCACGTTTTGTTTGGGGTCCCTGTCTTCACAATTTCCGTCAAGCTTTTGGTTAGGTTTTGGTCGGATGGCGCAAGGGCAAAAGGGCAAAAGATTGCTGGCGAAAAAAGCTCAAAGAAAGTGCTGGTAGGGGAGTTGTTGAACTTTTCGACAGTTTTCTGACAAAAGAATCTTTGCGGCTATTGCCGCGGATTTCGTTGCCGCGGCCGCGATGGTGCGGGATGCTGGGCGCAAGCATCGAATGCTCCTATTGAGGAGGCCAACATGGATCTGTTTCTTGAGACCCCGCAGCAACAAGCCGAGCGCATGCTGCGCCAACAGCAGCGGCTTATGGAGATGCAAATGCAAGGGGCAGCCGTCCAGCCTCCTGCGCAAAACGCCGCGCCCGCGGTATCGTCTGCGGGTGAGGTGGACCCAGGAGCCTATTCCGTACAGCAAGATTCATATGCGCAGGAGCTTGCGTTCGACAAGCGTCGTGCGCGTCGCCGTCGCTGGGCCCAGCGCCTGCGTACGCTGGCGATGATCGTGCTGATCCCGTTGGGACTCGCGGCAATCTTCTTGGCCTCATATGCCCTCACCTGCATTCTCAACGGCGCCTCGCCCAGCGAAGTGCTCCAACATTTGACAGCTCTCGGCCAGCGCCTGGGCGATGTCGTAACAACCATCCGCGCCGGCTGGGAGAGTTAGCGTTTGTCACATTAGGACTTCTAGGGTGCAGGGATTATCGCCACGAGTAGAATTCTTGCATCCTGTGGGTCCTGTCGTGCGACTGAATAGTATTATTGATGATGATTAATAATAGGATTTGCTATGCATAAGCAGGATTTAGAGCAGATTCTTTTGGGTATTGACGAGGAGGCGGAGCTAGAAATAGGTCCAAGAGACGATAGACCGAGCGTTGTATTGGTGGGAGGGAGCGCCTTCATGCTTAACGATGTGACGAATCGGTCGGTTACACATGACATTGATGTGTTTGAGGCAGACAGGTGCCTCCGCGAGATCATAGCTCGATATCCCGAGGTGAATGGTATGGCGGTGGCATATTGTAATCAGATGCCATTCAATTACGAAGATCGTTTGATTCCCTTGGATATTGGGGCACGTTTTATCAGGTACTTTACGCCATCCTTAGAAGACCTGGCGGTAATGAAGCTCTATGCCTACCGTCCGAACGACATCGTCGATCTTCATAGCCAGGCATTCGTCGACCGACTTGATTGGGGACTGCTCGAACGGCTTATATTCGACGAGGGCGAGGCGCTGGCGTCGTCGCCTTCGGAGCGGAGTTATCAAGAGATGGTCTGCGCATACAGACAATACAAAAAGGAGGTGCTCGGTTGAATCTGACCTTTGAGGGATTCTTAAAAGGCTATTGCCGAGAGCTATCCGGACAGCAGTCGCTCAGTTTTAGAAAACTGGTTAAGCAGGCGACGACGGTTGCGCCGCGCGTGGCGGAGCCCCTGTTTTTGCTCGCTTTGGCGCAGGGTAAAGCCGAATACGTTCTGGGCTTATCCGAGGGTTCGTGGATGGAAGAGGGTTACCGAGGCGTTTTGTCCTTGTACGCCCAAACGGGTAGCCTGGCATCTCTATGCGCCGAGGACAAACTCCCTAATCGTTATGCCAACGTTTGGCGTGCGTATAGAGCGGTGAAGGAAAAGCCAGTGGCGGACAGAAGGATCAACGCTCTGATGCGAAAAAGAACGTTGGGAGCGCTAGGGGAATCGGGCGTAACGCGCTACGGTCTCTGCCGCGATTTGAATCTGAATAAGGGAAACGTGTACGCATACTTAGCCGGCGATGACTCAAAGGTGAGCAGGGAGACGGCGCGCCGCATTATGGAATATGCGGAGGAGAGGGGCGCCCAAGAAGGGGCCGGGCGCCCGGTGCGTGTGGCGGGGTAAGATTGATCGCGGTTTTGATTGATGATCGATTGGGTCTGTTGGGCGGAGTCTATGTCTGCTGTTGATATTGTGCTGGTCGTGATCGCCTTGGTAGCGGTTGGAGTGGCTGTGGCTTGCGCCCTGCAGCTCAAGGGCCTTCGCGCCGAGCTGCGAGAGCGCAGCGATGGCGGTGCGGAGGCGCTGGCGGCACTCGAGCAGGCCAACAACGCGCTCGATGCCCTGAACGTCGCGTTGGCAGAAACCCGCCGCACGGCCAATGCCATCGCGCAGCAGCAGACGACAGATGCGGCCGTGGAGCAGCAACGTTACCTGAACATCGCACGCGAGTTTTCGCAAGCTGGTGACCGGATGGATGACCTGCGCCGCGAGACGGCCCAACAACTCGGTGCCAACCGCGAGGGCATCGAGCACCGCCTGGACAAGGTGCGCGAGACGGTCGATGCCCAGCTGGGTGCTATCCGCAAAGACAACAACGTGCAACTCGATCAGATGCGCGCGACGGTGGACGAGAAGCTCTCCCGCACGCTCAACGATCGCCTGTCGGCATCGTTTAAGCAGGTGAGCGACCAGCTCGAGGCTGTGTACAAGGGCCTGGGCGATATGCAGTCCATCGCCACCGGCGTGGGCGACCTTAAGCGCGTGCTGGGCAACGTAAAAGCGCGTGGCATTTTGGGCGAGGTGCAGCTGGGTGCAATCCTGGCGGACATCCTTACACCCGACCAGTATCTGGAAAACGTCGCCACCAAGCCCGGTGCCTCGGAGCGCGTTGAGTTTGCCGTCAAGCTGCCGGTAGACGAGGACGATCCCGTGCTGCTGCCGATCGACTCCAAATTCCCGGGTGACGCATATGAGCATCTGCTCGACGCCCAGGAGTCGGGTGACGCTGAGGCCGTCGCCGCTGCGCGTAAGACGCTCGACGCCATGGTCAAGCGCGAGGCCAAGGACATCTGCGAAAAGTACCTGAGTGTGCCGGCAACGACCAACTTTGGCATTATGTTCGTGCCGTTTGAGGGGCTGTACGCCGAGGTTGTCAGTCGTCCGGGACTTATCGAGACCCTGGGCCGCGACTATCACGTCAACGTTGCCGGCCCTAGCACCATGGCGGCTATCCTCAACAGCCTGCAGATGAGCTACCAAACGTTTAGGCTGCAAAAACGCACCGATGACGTGCTGCGCGTGCTTTCTGCCGTCAAGGCCGAGCTGCCGCGCTATCAGGCGGCGCTGCGCCGCGCCCAGCAGCAGATCGAGACCGCGGGAAAGACGGTCGAGGGCATCATCACCACGCGCACCAACGTCATGGAGCGCAAGCTCAAGGACATCGACGCGCTGGAAGACGCCGACCAAGCTGATGAGATCTTGGGACTCACGCCCGCGGGCCTTCTCACAGATCAAGAAGACGAGGAATAATTACAACAAGACGGTGGGGCGCCGGCGCAAACGCGGGCACCCCGCTGCTTTTCGCATCGTGCTTGCCTGAAGTGCGCTTTAGTATGCAACAATGACGTTTAGCCCCGCCAGATGTGAAAGGAAGCCCATGTCACAGAGAAGCACCAGTCCGCTCAAACGCTCAACCGTGCGCCGCACGCTACAGCGTTTTTGGGGCGTCACGCGCACGCAGCCGCTGATCGTCTTTCTCTCGGTGCTCTCGTCAGCGGGCTACATCTTTTTGCTCACGTTTGCCAACACCTACGTGATGGCGCTTATCGTCGACCGCGTCCAGGCCGGCCCCGTGGCGGGCGACCGGGTGTTTGAGGTCTTTGGCCCCTACATTCTGGCGCTCGTGCTCGTTAACCTGGTAGGCCAGATCCTCTCCAAGCTGCAGGACTACACCGTCTACAAGCTCGAGATTGCGGGTAACTATCACTTGGCGCGCCTGTGCTTCGACACGCTCTCCAATCAATCCATGACATTCCACACCAGCCGTTTTGGCGGATCGCTTGTGAGCCAGACGAGCCGTTTTATGAGCGGCTACACGGGGCTGGTGGACGTGACGGTGTATTCGCTCATTCCCACTATCACCTCGGTTATCTGCACGGTGGCGGCGCTCGCCCCGGTGGTGCCGACGTTTACCGTGATCCTGGTGGGCATCATGGTCGTCTACATTGCGTTTGTCTGGCTTATGTACAAGCGCATCATGCCGCTTTCGGCCGCGACGTCCGCCGCGCAGAACAAGCTGTCGGGCGTGCTTTCCGACGCGGTCACGAACATCCTGGCCGTCAAGACCTGCGGGCGCGAAGACTTTGAGCGCGACCTGTTCGATGCTGCCGACCGCGCCGCGCGCGACGCCGAAACGGTTTCGATGCACGCCATGATGCAGCGCAACTTTACGACCTCGGGCCTTATCGTCATTACCATGGCCGTGGTGAGCGTGTTCGTCGCGGGCGGTAACGCGTGGTTTGGCATCTCTGCCGGCGCGCTCGTCATGATCTTTACCTATACGTACAACCTCACCATGCGCCTGAACTACGTAAGCTCCATGATGCAGCGCATCAACCGCGCGCTGGGCGATGCGGCCGAGATGACGCGCGTGCTGGACGAGCCGCGTCTGGTGGCAGACGACGAGAACGCTCCCGAGCTCAAGGTGGGCGAGGGCGCGATTGATTTTGAGCACCTGAGCTTTGCATACCGCGACGCCGCGGCGGGCGAGAGCGTGTTCGACGACCTGACGCTCCATGTGGCGGCGGGTCAGCGCGTGGGCCTGGTGGGCAAATCGGGCTCGGGCAAGACGACGCTCACCAAGTTGCTGCTGCGCCTGGACGACGTACAGGGCGGTCGCGTACTCGTGGACGGTCAGGATGTCTCGCGCTGCACGCAGCAGAGCCTGCGTCGCCAGGTTGCCTACGTGCCGCAGGAGGCGCTGCTGTTTCACCGCTCCATTCGCGAGAACATCGCCTACGGCCGCCCCGATGCCACCGACGAACAGATCCGCGAGGCGGCCCGCTTGGCCAATGCCCTGGAGTTTATCGACCGCCTGCCCCGGGGCTTTGACACCATGGTGGGCGAGCGCGGCGTTAAGCTTTCGGGCGGCCAACGCCAGCGCGTGGCCATCGCCCGTGCCATCCTCACCGACGCGCCGATTCTGGTGCTCGACGAGGCGACCTCTGCCCTGGATAGCGAGTCCGAGGCGCTGGTGCAGGAGGCGCTCGAGAACCTGATGCGCGGCCGCACCTCTATTGTGGTGGCACATCGCCTGTCCACCGTGGCGGCGCTCGACCGCATCGTGGTGCTGGCGGACGGCGAGATTGTCGAGGACGGTACGCATGCGCAGCTTGTCGAGGCAGGCGGCGAGTATGCGAGCTTGTGGGGCCGCCAGACCGGCGCATTTTTGGAGGCGTAAAGACCCCATACGTGGGACAATCGTGCCCATAGGTAAGTTATGCCGCCAATCCGAGGAGTCGTTATGCCACGCGAGACCAATGCCGCAAAGCGCGAGCGCGCCGTTGAGGTGTGCGAGCGCCTTAACCGTCGCTATGGCCCGGTTGAGTGTTTTTTGGACCACGAGAATCCCTATAGGCTGCTCATAGCGGTGTTGCTCTCGGCGCAGACGACCGACGCGCAGGTCAACAAGGTGACGCCGAAGCTGTTTGCCCAGTGGCCCACGCCCGAGGCCATGGCGGGGGCGAGCGTTGCCGATGTGGCAGATACCATTAAGTCGCTCGGCTTCTATAAGAGCAAAGCCAAGCACGCCGTGGAGGCCGCACAGATGATTGTCGCCGATTACGGCGGCGAGGTGCCGGCCGACATGAAGGAGCTTGTCAAGCTGCCGGGCGTTGGGCGCAAGACGGCGAACATCGTGCTCAACGTGGGGTTTGGCATTGTCGAGGGCATCGCGGTCGATACGCACGTCAACCGCATCGCGCACCGTCTGATGCTGAGTCCCAAGACGCACGCCAAAGAGCCGCTCAAGACCGAGCAGGATCTGCTCAAGATCTTGCCGCACGAGTATTGGGAGTCGGTCAACCACCAGTGGATCACCTTTGGCCGCGAGATCTGCGATGCCCGTAAGCCCAAGTGCGACGAGTGCCCGCTGGCAGATCTTTGCCCGAGCATGCGCGTTTTGGGGTAGCTGTTTGGCGTGCGCTGGCGTGTTCACCTCATGCGCTACCATGATAATCAATACTTTTGACGCACGACCCGCCGAGCTTGCCCCGGCGGGCTTTTGGCGTTGCGATGCCGGAGGAACAGCATGCTCATTCACCGTATAGCCGCGCAGCTCTACACTGCCGAGGCCTTGCAGACCGTCGAGGCCGGGCTCGACGCCGGCGAGGATGTGACGCTGGCCGTGTCGCAGTCGGGCCGCACGCTTATGGCGGCTGCTCAGTTTGCGCGCCGCCCGCGCCCTACGGTCTACATTGTTAGCGGCGAGGACGCGGCCGATCGCGCCGCGCGCAGCCTTGCCGCCTACGTGGGCCTGGCGCACGTGTGCCGCTTTCCCGAGCGCAAGGACTATCCGTGGCGCGAGCAGGCGCCCGACGATGCCGTGGTGGCGCAGCGCTGCGAGGCTCTGGGGCGTATCGTGCGCGGGGACAACTGCATCATGGTTGCCTCGGCCCGCGCGCTGCTGCGTTGCGTGCCGCCAGTCGAGAGCCGCTACTGGGAGTCCACGACCTTTGCGGTGGGCGAGGAGATTCCTTTTGACGAAGTGCCGCAGCGCCTGGTGGGCATGGGCTATACCAATGCCGGCGCCGCCGACGCACCCGGCCTGTTCCGCGTGCACGGCGACACCGTCGAGGTATTCCCCGCACAAGAGAAAGCGCCCGTGCGCATTGAGTTCTTTGGCGACGAAATTGATCGCATTCGCCGTATGGTGAGCTCCACGGGCCAAACCATCGGCAACGAGGACAGCATCGAAATCTTCCCGTGCCGCGAGTTGGCGCTTACCGACGAAGCCGTTCACAACATGCACGTGGCGCTCTATCGCGCAAGCCAGAGCGACAGCAAGCTGGCGGCGCTGCTCGAGATGGTTGATGCGCGCATCGTCACACCCGAGCTCGACCGCTTTTTGCCGGTGATGTACGGCCAGACCGTGAGCCCGTTGGCGCACGTGAGCGGCAAGGCGCTTGTGGTTCTGTCCGAGCCGCGCTCGCTGTTCGACGACTGCCTGCGTGCCTACGAGGATATCGAGGCGCGCGCCGGCGAGGCGGGGATTGACCGCTTGGACGGCCTGTACGTGCGCGCCCAGCAGCTCGACTTTGGTGCTCAGCAGCGCCTGAACTACGTGAGCCTGATCCGCGCCGGCGGTGCGGTTACGGCAGAGCTCAAGATTGAGCAGCCGGCTATCGCGGGCTCGGACAACCGCTTTATGACGCGCGTTCAGGAAGTCGTGGGCAAGCGCTATGCCTGCGTGTTTGCCATTCCCGACCGCGGAGCGCGCGAGTCGATGGAGCTCACCTTTGGCGACGAGGGCATTACCTTTGAGGAGTCGCTGACGGCCGCCCCCGAAAACGCCGGCGTTATTGGCGAGCGCGTACGCGTGGCAGCGGCAGATTCTGCCGACCGTGCTGTCCGCAAGGAGGCCCATGCCTCGATCCGCGAGCGCCGCGTCGACGCACTCAACGCCCGCTCGCTCGAGGCGGGTGCCGCCCAGGCTGCCGCCGGTGCTGCCGTACCCACCATCTCGCGCGGACGCGTGACCTTTGTGGATGCCGCCCTGCCGCAGGGCGTGGTGGTGCCCGATGCCAACCTAGCCGTGTTCTCGATCGCCGATCTCAATGCCCGCATGGACGCCAACCGCGTGCGCAGCCGTCGTAAGGTGGACATTACGCAGATTACGTTTCCGTTTAAGCCGGGCGACTACGTGGTGCACGCTACCCACGGCATCGCGCTCTTTAGCGAGATCGCGCGCCAGGAAGTGGGCGGCAAGGAGCGCGACTACTTTTTGCTGGAATATGCCGACGGCGACAAGCTCTACGTGCCGCTCGAGCAGGTCGACCGCATCACGCGCTATGTTGGTCCCGACGGCGACAAGCCGCGCCTGACTAGGCTCAACACCGCCGACTGGACGCGTGCCACCAACAAGGCGCGCAAGAACGCCAAAAAGCTGGCGTTTGACCTGGTCGATCTGTATACGCGCCGCTCTTCGATTACCGGTATCGCCTGCCCGCCCGACACGCCCGAGCAGATCGAGATGGAGGAGAGCTTTCCTTACGACGAGACGCGCGACCAGCTGGAGGCTATCGCCGATATTAAGGCCGACATGGAGGCGCCCAAGCCCATGGACCGCCTGCTCTGCGGCGACGTGGGCTTTGGCAAGACCGAGGTTGCCCTGCGCGCGGCGTTTAAGTGCGTGGACTCCGGCCGTCAGGTCATGGTGCTCTGCCCCACGACCATTCTGGCCCAACAGCACTACGAGACCTTCTTTGAGCGCTTTGCCCCGTTTGGCCTCGAGGTCGAGGTGCTCAGCCGCTTTCGCACGCCGGCGCAGCAGAAGCGCGCGCTCAAGGCGTTTGCCGAGGGCACGATCGACGTGCTCATCGGCACGCACCGCCTGCTTTCGGCCGATGTGAACCCCAAGAACCTGGGTTTGGTGATCATCGACGAGGAGCAGCGCTTTGGCGTGCAGCACAAGGAGCAGCTCAAAAACCTGCGCGAGCAGATTGACGTGCTCACGCTTTCGGCCACGCCTATTCCGCGAACCATGCAGATGGCCACGAGCGGCGTGCGCGACATGAGCCTGATCACCACGCCACCGACCGGGCGCCGCCCCGTGATCGTGCACGTGGGGGAGTACGACCCCGACGTGGTGAGCGCGGCGATTCGCCTGGAGGTGGGCCGCGGCGGCCAGGTGTACTACGTGTCCAACCGCGTCAAGACCATCGACGACGCCGTGGCGCGCGTGCACGAGGCCGCGCCCGAGGCGCGCGTGGGCGTGGCGCACGGCAAGATGAGCCCGCGCGAGGTCGAGGACGTGATGATCGAGTTCGCGACCAAAAAGATCGACGTGCTCATCGCCACGACCATCGTGGAGAGCGGCATAGACAACGCGACCGCCAACACGCTCATCATCGAGGATTCGCAGCGCTTGGGTCTGGCGCAGCTCTACCAGCTCAAGGGCCGCGTGGGCCGTTCTGCCACGCAAGCCTACGCGTACTTTATGTTCCCGGGCGAGCTGCCGCTCACCGAGGAGGCTACGGCACGCCTGACCGCACTCTCCGAGTTCCAGGACCTGGGCAGCGGCATGCGCATCGCCATGCGCGACCTGGAGATCCGCGGCGCCGGCTCGCTCATGGGCGCCGAGCAGCACGGCAATCTGTCGAGCGTGGGCTTTGACCTGTTTACGCAGATGCTGGGTCAGGCCGTGGCCGAGGCGCGTGGCGACGACGATGCCGGTGTGGAGGCGGCGAGCGTGGGTATTAACCTGCCGGCCGACTACTTCTTGTCCGAGGAGTACCTGCCGGCGGTGGATCAGCGCGTGCTCGTATACCGTAAGCTTGCGGCGGCCGAGGACCTGGAGAGCATCGACGAGGTGCAGGAAGAGACCGAGGCCGCGCATGGCGAGCTGCCGTTGGCGGGACTCAACCTGTTCAATCGCGCGCGAATCCGCATTCGCGGCGATCGCCTGGGGCTCGAGAGCGTTACGCTTAGCGGCGGTCGCATCACGTTTTTGGGCGTCGACGTTCCCAAGAAGGTGGCCTATGAGCTTAAGACCCGCTATGGCGCGGTGAACTTCCCCAAGAGCCGCAAACTGTCGGTGCCCTACAAGGCGGGCGCCGGCGCGGGCAGCGGCCTGGGTCGCGGTCTCGACGCCAACGACGGCACCGGCCCCGTGGCCGCGGCACTCATACTGCTGCAGCAGCTGGGCACGTCCGACGATGACTAACGGGTCGACGCCGTAAACGCCCCATTTGGGCAATCTGGTTCCATCGAAAGGAAAGCATGTTCGGGTACATCTATAAGAAAGATGCCGCTGCTATCGCGGTTATCCTTGCCCTCTGCCTGGGCGTGGGCAGTTTCTTCGATTATCAGATCTCGAGCGCGCTGTTCAACATCGGCAGCGTGTACGGCCGCTTTATCGAGGCGGCCGGCGAGCTGCCGTTTGAGCTGACGGCGAGCGTCGCGGGCGTTATGCTCGTGCGCGCGGTGCGTCCCGACTCCAGGGGGAGCAAATGGCTCGCCGTGCTCGGCATCCTCGTCAATGTTGGCCTGACCGGCTACGAGATCGTTTCGTCCCTGAGGGTTGGCGGCAAACTCATCGCGGCTCAGTTGGTGCTGACGTTTGTGCTGGCCATCGTCGCCAACCTTATCGTCTATCGCCTCACGCGCACGACCGAGCCCGACGAGCTCACACGCTGGGCGCTCATGGTGCTTGCCGTGTGGGTCGCTCAGGCTATCATCCTCAACGTGATCGTCAAGCCGCTGTGGTCGCGCCCGCGCATGCGCGTGGTCGAGGTGACGCCGGGGCTCGAGTTTCAGCCGTGGTGGGTGATCGGAAACCCCGACAAGCGGGCCTATATTGCCGCCGGTGTAGTCAAGGACGGCTTTAAGTCGTTTGCGAGCGGACACGCGGCGCACGCGGCGATCGGCCTTATGCTCGCCGGGCTTCCCGCAGCGGCCTTTAAGGAAAAGCCGTCGCGCCGTCGTGTGGTCTTTTGGACGGCGGCTGTGGTTGTGGCGTTCGTCGCGTTTGGCCGCATCGTGATCGGAGCGCACTTTTTGAGTGATGTGAGCTGCGGTTTTGCTCTGGTGCTGGCACTTGAGTGCCTTGCCGCGCGCATTGCCTATCCCAGCGGCGTACAATAGCTCCGTTTGAATCATCTGGCCGATACCCGGTAAGAGAGGATTGCCATGCTCGCGTTTAACAACGATTATTCCCACGGCGCACACCCGGCGGTGCTGCAGGCGCTCGTCGACACCAATATGGAGCCGCAGCCCGGATACGGTACCGATGCACATACCGAGCGTGCCAAGCAGCTTATCCGCGAGGCCTGTCAGGCCCCCGATGCCGACGTGTTTTTTCTGGTGGGCGGCACGCAGGCCAACGCGACGGTGATCGACATGCTGCTCGCGCCGTACGAGGGCGTCGTTGCTGCCGAGACTGGCCACGTCGCCTGCCACGAGGCGGGCGCCATCGAGTTTGGCGGCCACAAGGTGCTCACCATCCCCGGCTACGAGGGCAAGATGCACGCCGAGGACCTTGAGAACTATATCCAGGTGTTCTACGAAAACGAGAGCTACGAGCACACGGTGTTCCCGGGTGCCGTGTACGTGAGCCTATCGACCGAGTACGGCACGCTGTACTCCAAGGCCGAGCTCGCGGCGATTCACGCAGTGTGCCAGAAGCGCGAGATTCCGCTGTTTGTGGATGGCGCCCGCCTGGCCTATGCGCTGGCGGCCGATGAGTGCGACATTACCCTGCCCGAGCTGGCGCAGCTGTGCGACGTGTTCTACGTCGGCGGTACCAAGTGCGGCGCGCTCTGCGGAGAGGCTGTGGTGTTCTGCGGTATGCACGCCCCGGCTCATCCCATTCCGCGTATTAAGCAGCATGGCGCGCTGCTTGCCAAAGGCCGCCTGACGGGCGTGCAGTTTGAGGCGCTCTTTACCGACGGCCTGTATTTTGAGATTGGTCGCCAGGCGATCGAGACGGCTCAGGCGCTTCGTCGCGTGCTGCACGAGCGCGGCTACCAGTTCTTTTTGGAGACGCCGACCAACCAGCAGTTTGTGATTCTGCCCAACGAGGACATGGCCCGCATTCGCGAGCATGCCTCGATTGAGTACTGGGAAAAGTACGACGAGACCCACACGGTGGTGCGCTTTTGCACCAGCTGGGCCACGACGCAGGAGGACATCGACGCGTTGGCGGCTGTTCTGTAGCCTGATGTAGTGACAAGGGGCTGCCCTGCGCCTGAGCTTGGCGCAGGGCAGCCTTTGTTTTTGAGGGGGAAGGGTTGTATGACCGAAATGTCCGAGCCGACGATTCGCCTGGCGACGCCCGACGATGCGCCGGCGTTGCTTGCCATCTATGAGCCGTATGTGCGCCAGACGGCGATTACCTGCGAATACGAGGTTCCGAGCGTTGAGGAGTTCGCCGGGCGTATCGAGCGTACGCTCAAGCGCTACCCGTATTTGGTGATGGAGCTGGACGGGCGTCCGGTAGGCTATGCCTATGTGAGCCCGCTCAACAGCCGCGAGGCATACGACTGGTCGGTCGAGACGTCGATCTACCTGGCGCGCGATGTGCGCCACGGCGGGCTGGGCCGCAAGCTGCACGATGCGCTCAAGCAATGCCTGATCGCGATGGGCATCACCAACATGTGTGCGCTCATCGCCGTGCCGCACGACAAGGACGACGAGTATCTGACGCACAACAGTCAGGATTTCCATGCCCATATGGGGTATCGCCTGGTGGGTGCCTTCGACCGCTGCGCCCAAAAGTTCGGTCGCTGGTACGACATGTGTTGGATGGAGCTGGTCCTAGCCGAGCGCACGCCCAACCAACCCAAACCAACCTGGTTCCCCGACCTCCCCAAACCTACCATTTAGGGACAGGTTTATTTTGGCAGGTTAGCCGATGGGCTCGGTGTATTTGGCGCGGTCGGTGCGTTGGATGCGCTTGGAGACATGGAGCGGTCGGCCGTCGGTGTCGTAGACGTAGTCGGTGATCAGGATCAGCGCCTGCCCGCGCTCAACGTTGAGCAAAAACGCCTCATTTTGCGAGGCATAGCACACCTCAAAGGTCTTATGCCCCTGTGCCGGTGCGCGATGGAACTCCTGTCGCAGCGTGGCGTAGAGCGAACCGTTGATATCGCGATCGATGAGCGTCTCGAAGCTTGGCGGCAGGTAGGTGGTCTCCAGGCACAGCGGCGCGTCGTCCAGGTAGCGTAGGCGGACAAGTTTGACGAGCTTGCTGCCCACGGCGGCGTCAAAGAACTTAGCTATGCTGCCGGCCGCCTTGGCAAAGCCCGAGTCCACGGTGCGCGTGGTGGGCTTCATGCCCTGGCCTTCGACCTGCTTGGTATAGCTCGAAAACACCAGGTTGTTCTCGTGGAGGGGGGGGGTGGCGGGCACACTGGCCCCCCGCCCGCGCTCGGTGCGCACCAGGCCCTCATCAACGAGCACCTTAAGGGCGTGGCGTACGGTGCTGCGTGACAGCCCCGATTCGTCCATGAGTTCCATCTCGGACGGCAGCTTGTCTCCGCGCGCATACGTGCCGGCAGCGATGCGATCGCGCAGCGTGCCCGCCAAGCGCTCGTATTGGGTCAGTTTCTTTTTAGATGTGACGCCCATATTGCCAACCTATATCTAACCTGTATGCTTACCTAAGCAAGCATGTATTTAATAAAACAATAAAACTGCTGTTAGCGAGCTACCGAAAACCGCAGCAGCAAAATTTCTAAGACAAATATAGCATACAACTAGTCGACATAACCAAAACATGTATGTAACTTGTATGCCTGTGATGAGCATCAAACGAGAAGAAAGGCTGATGCACGATGACTACTCAGGAACAGGTTAAAGATGTCGTCTCCCAGGTTTTGGCCGACAAGGCAGACAAGGGCGGCATCAAGCGCGTCGTGTGGATTGGCGCCGGCGGATCCAACGGCGGTAACTATCCTGCCCAGTACTTTATGGAGCACGAGGCCACGCAGGTCGTGAGCTCCAGCTACACCAGCAACGAGTTCGTGCACGCCACGCCCGCCTATGTCAACGAGAACACCTTGGCCGTCGTCGTGTCCATGCGCGGCACCAAGGAGACTATCGTCGCCGCCCAGGTGGCCAAGGACCACGGCGCCAGCACCATCGCTATCTATGTCGACGAGTCCGCCCTCACCGAGGTCTGCGACTACAAGATCCAGTACGACAGCCTGGCCGTCGACGAGTCCTGCATGGGCCGCACCAACTCCGCCGTCGTGACCATGATCGCCATGGAGCTCACGCAGCAGACCGAGGGCTATGCCGAGTACGAGACCGCCATGGCCGCCTTCGACTTGGTCGACCCCATCTATCGCAAGGCCGTCGAGTACACCCGTCCGCTTGCTGCCAAGTGGGCCGAGCAGAACGCCGACAAGCCCTGCATCAACGTGATGGCTCAGGGTCCGCTCTTTGGTGCCGCCTACGTCTTTAGCATCTGCAACGTGCAGGAGATGCTGCAAATCGACTCCTGCACCATCAACACCTGCGACTTCTTCCATGGCCCCTTCGAGATCCTGGACAAGCGCACTTCGCTGTTCCAGCTCATCAGCGTCGGCCGCAGCCGCTGCAACGACGAGCGCGGCATCCGCTTCGTCAACCAGTACGGTGGCGAGCGCGTCTATCAGCTCGACGCCAAGGAGCTCGGCCTCAACGACATCAAGGACAGCGTGAGCGAATACTTCAACCACCTGATCTTCGCGCCGATCCTCAACAACGTCTACATGCGCGCGCTCTCTGCCGTCACCCACAAGGACTATATGACGCGCCGCTACATGTGGAAGCTCGACTACTAGGGGATAGAGCGGCCTAACAGCTCGATGTCCTCATAAGTTGCGGTGGAATAGTTCCTGTTTGGGGGCTTGAAGCCTCTATTTAGGAACTATTTCACCGCAACAGCCAAATGATCCGCTGGGGACGGAGGAAAACGGATCACTGACGCAGACCAGCCCCTCAGTGATCCGTTTTCCTCCGTCCCCAGCGGATCATTTTCCGTTCGGCGATTTGTGGCTTGAAAATTGTATATAACGACTATAACGTAGTATGAAACATATTGGAAACAATACCGAGGAGGCTGCGTTGAAGAAAAGCGATCTGGGCTATGTGCTGGTGCTGATCGCCGCGCTTATGTGGGGCAGCATCGGAATCTTTGTAAACGGCATCTCGGCCATGGGCGTTTCGTCCCAGAGCATGGCTGCCTTTCGCTTGTTGGTCGGAGCGCTTATCTTGGCGCCGGTCCTGATGTTTATGGGCTGCCGCCCAGGTGAGGGGTCTACCGTGGCTCAGGGTCCGCTGGCCCTGTTCAAGGCAAGCCCTAAAGAGCTTGTTCCCTGCGCGCTTGTCGGTATCGTCGGTTTGGCCGCCGCCAACACCTGCTATTACGAGTGCATGGGCGAGGTGGGCATGTCCACGGCCTCGGTGCTGCTCTACACCTCGCCGGTGTTTGGCGTCATGCTCGGCCGCGTGCTTTATCGCGAGGACGTGACCCCTAACAAGCTCGTTGCCATTGTCTTTAACATCGTTGGCTGCGTGCTTGCAGTGACCAATGGCGACCTTTCCGGTTTTCATTTTTCGGTTTGGGGCGTCACGTCGGGTGTGATTGCAGGCCTTTGTGGTGCGTCGCTCGCGGTGTTTAGCCGAATAGCAACCAAGACGGTCCACCCGCTGGCAGTCACGTTTTGGGGCTTTGTTTTTGGCGGTGTGGTTATGGCAGCTATCGCGGCTCCGTGGCCGGATGTCGCCGCGGCAATGTCGCCACAGCTGCTGCTGCTGTTCCTTGGCTTTGGACTCATCCCCACAGCCGTGGCTTACATCTTATATATGCAGGGTCTGTCCATGGGGCTCGAGACGTCGAAAGTTCCCGTCGTAATGTCATTCGAGACAGTTGTCACCGTACTGCTGGGCATTGGTGTCTACGCCGAGCCCGCCGGCGCGATCAAAGTCCTGGGCATCGTGCTGGTGCTCGCGTCCATCCTGATCATGAACACCGACTTCTCCAAGCTGCGCAACAGTGTGTTTGTCGGTCATGTCATTGAGAGCATGACCTTTAAGCCCAACGCGTGGTGGACGGAGAAATCGCAGGACATGGATCTGTTTAAGGAACGCACCGGCATCGCGCTGGAGCCCACCGTACAGGAAAGTCCCTGGTACTTCGTGCGATAGGGAATTGCGTGCGGCATCCGACCTGGGGTTATCCAGCCAGTGCCCGCCTACCCAGCCCCAATGTTTCGAGCACGTTAAACCCGTAAACGGTCGATTTTTAACCGCGAACGGTCTTTATACTAATTATCAATGTAAGTAGCGTATAAGACGTTATAATGACCATAACGAAAAGGAGGAGGCAAGATGAATCAGATCATTCTCGCATCTCATGGCGGCCTGGCCGCAGGCGCCAAAGACACGCTCGAGATGGTTCTCGGCGACGTGTCGAACGTCCACGTCGTGTCGCTTGCTCGTGACGACAAGGAGCCCATCACCAATAAGGTGGACGCCATGATCGCCACGTTCAACGCGGACGATACCGTCTATGTGCTGACCGATATGCTCGGCAGCTCGGTCAACAACAGCATGGTCGAGCTTTCCAAGAACGGCACGAAGTTCACGGTTGTCAGCGGTTTCAACATCCCGCTGGCGCTCACGCTCGCTATGAGCCCCGCCCCCGTCAAGGGCACCGAGCTCGCGGCCCTCATCAACGAGGCCCGCACTGGTCTGACCAACCCCAACGCACCGGTCGAGGCCGTCGCGGCTCCCGCCAAGAAGGCCAAGGCGTCCCGTCACAGCTCCGGTCCCGCCAAGATCGTCCTCGCACGTCTTGACTACCGTCTGCTGCACGGCCAGGTCGTCTTTACCTGGACCACCAAGGTTCAGGCCGAGCGCATCATCGTCGTCGACAACGCTGCCGCCAACGATGACATCAAGAAGGGCGCTCTTAAGCTGGCCAAGCCCCAGGGCGTGCGCCTGAACGTCTTCACCGTCGAGCGTGCCCTCGCCAAGATGGACAAGCTCAACACCCTCGGCGAGCGCGTCATGTTCGTCTTTGGCAACACTGCCGAGATGCTGCAGTTCTGCCAGGGCTACAAGCTCGACGCCATCAACCTGGGCGCCACCGCCAACCACGACGGTGCCGATCAGGTCGGCGGCAAGGACAGCTCCGTCTTCCTCGACGCCACCCAGAAGGCCGACATCAACCAGCTGCTCGACATGGGCATCAAGCTCTATGTCCAGCAGACCCCCACGTATCAGAGCGTCGACATCGACGCCAAGCTGTAGTCAACCAGGCTTTTGCCTGACTGAAAGGAGAAGGGTATGAATACGTTCATCAGTGCGGTGCTCGTCGGCCTCGTCGGCGTGTTCTGCATGTGGGACTCCCGCCTGCTCGGTCGTCTTAACTTCGAGCAGCCCCTCGTTGGCGCTACGCTCGTCGGTCTGCTGCTGGGCGATGTGCCCACCGGCCTTGCCGTCGGTGCCGCCGTCGAGCTCGTGTCCATGGGCCTGGTGCAGGTCGGTGCTGCCGTTCCGCCCGATATGGTCCTGGGCGGCATCGTGGCCGCTGCCTTTGCGTGCCTGACCGATGCTTCCGCCGAGACTGCCATGACGATCGCCATCCCGGTCGCCGTCCTGGGTCAGCTCCTCGGCATCGTGTTCCGTTCCATCATCGCCGCCCTCACCCATGTGGCAGATAGCGCGATCGATAACGGAAAGTTCAAGACCGCCTACCGTATGCACATCTGCGTCGGCACTGGTCTGTACGCCGTCATGTACTTCCTGCCGATCTTCCTCGCCGTCTTTGTTGGCACCGACCTGGTTCAGGCCATCGTCAACATGGTCCCCGAGTGGCTGTCCACTGGTCTTAACGTTTCGACCAAGATCATGACCGCCTACGGCTTGGCCCTGCTGCTCACCATGATGATCAAGAAGGGTATGACTCCGTTCCTGTTCATCGGCTTCCTGCTCGCCGCTTACCTCAACCTGTCCGTCATCGCGGTCGCTCTGATCGGTGTGTGCCTGGCTGTCGTCTTCATGGGCTTCAAGTTCAACGGTTCCCATGCAGCCGCCGGTGTCGATTCCGACTACGATCCGCTCGAAGACGACGAAGACTAAGGAGGAACACACTATGGCAACCGCAACCAAGGACGTGTCCCTGAACAAGAAGGTCAGCCAGTTCTTCTGGCGCTCCTGGGGCCATCCAGGCCTCTTGGAACTACGAGCGTCAGATGAACATGGGCTTCCTCTATGGCATGGTTCCCACGCTCGATCGCCTCTATCCGGATGAGTCCGACCCCAAGCAGCTCGCTGCCAAGAAAGAGGCTTACCGCCGTCACATGGCGTTCTACAACTGCACTCCGCAGACGAGTGCATTCGTCCTGGGCCTCGCCGCCTCCATGGAGGAGGAGTACGCCAAGGATCCCGAGAACTTCGATCCCGATTCGATCAACGCGGTCAAGACCTCCCTCATGGGCCCGCTTTCCGGTATTGGTGACTCCTTCTTCCAGGGCACCATCCGCGTTATCGCCTTTGGTCTGGGCGTTCAGCTGGCTCAGCAGGGCTCCATCATGGGCCCGATCCTGGCCATGCTCATCTCCATCGTGCCTTCCGTGCTGATCACTTGGTTCGCAGCCAAGATGGGCTATCAGGGCGGCCACGAGTACCTGAGCAAGCTTCAGGGCGGCGACCTCATGGAGAAGCTCATGTATGTCTGCGGCATCGTGGGTCTTATGTCCGTGGGCGGCATGATCGCTACGCTGATCGGCGCTACCACCCCGCTGCAGTTCGCTGACGGCACCGTCGTGATCCAGGACATCCTGGACGGCATGATGCCCCAGATGATTTCCCTTGGCCTCACCGGCCTTATGTACTGGCTCATCAAGAAGAACGTCAACACCGGTTGGCTTCTTGTGATCGCCATCGTGGGCGGCATCGCCCTCTCCGCGGCCGGCATCCTGGCCTAGTCGCGCCCAAGCGTCTAACCGCTTTCCCCGGGGAGCCTGCCTGGCATCCCATACCCCAGGCAGGCTTCCATCCCTAAATGTGTCAAAGGGACAGTCCCTATGTCACATCTTCAATGGGCCGGCGACTCGGTCCAAATCACGGTAATCCTGCGCACGTCCGGCAAAGTGGCGCCGCAAAAATCGAAAGGAATGTGTCAGATGTACGAGATCGACCTTAACCTCCCTAAGCAGATCGTCGCTGACGTCCTGTCCAACCACGAGATCCACAGCGTCGCCTTCGTTGGCTGCGGCGCTTCCATGTCCGACCTTTACCCCGCCAAGTACTTCCTGGCCAACAACACGGACAAGCTGAACGTTCAGATCTTCACCGCAAACGAGTTCAACTACGACACGCCCTCCTGGGTCAACGAGCACACCTTCGTGATCACCTGCTCCCTTGGTGGCTCCACGCCCGAGACCGTCGAGGCCAACAAGACCGCCAAGAAGCACAACTGCCCGGTCGTCTCCCTCACCAACAAGGCCGGCTCCGCTCTGACCGTCGACGCCGACCACGTCATCATCCACGGCTTCCACGCCAACTACGCTGCCAAGTGCGAGAAGCCCGGCTACGCCATCGCTCTTGCTCTCGAGATCCTTCAGCAGACCGAGGGCTATGACCACTACGAGGACATGATCACCGGCCTCACCAACGTCTTCGAGCTCTGCGAGAACGCCGCTCAGTCCGCCAAGGGTCTTGCCAAGCAGTTCGCTCAGGACTTCAAGGACGACAAGATGATCTACTTCATGGCTTCCGGTGCCTCCGAGAAGATGGCTTATTCTCACGCCGCCTTCCTGTTCACCGAGATGCAGTGGATCGACGCCGCTGCCTACAACACCGGCGAGTACTTCCACGGCCCGTTCGAGGTTTCCACCGAGGGTAAGCCCTACGTCTTCTTCATGTCCGATGGCGCTACCCGTCCGATGGACGCCCGCGCCCTCACCTTCCTCAAGCGCATGGGCGCCAAGGTCGCTCTGATCGACTCCAAGGACTACGGCCTGGCTGACGCCGTGCCCGCGAGCGTTGTCACCTACTTCAACCCGCTGCTGCACCTCGCCGTTATGCGTGAGTACGGCAACCAGATCGCCGAGGCCCGTCAGCACCCGCTGACCATGCGTCGCTACATGTGGAAGCTTTCCTACTAATCACAAGTAAGTAGACCTTACGGGTTGATTGAAAGGGGATGGGGTTTTCGCCCCGTCCCCTTTTTTGCTTTGGGGGCGTGTTTGTCGCGCCGCAAACCCCAGATAAAACCTACCAAAATAAACCTGTCCCTTTTCGGCAGGTGGAAGGAGGAGCGTATGATCAAGGCAGTGCTGTTTGACATGGACGGCGTGCTGGTCGATACCGAGTGGTTCTACAACCGTCGCCGCGTGGCGTTTATGGAAGAGAAGGGGTTCCACTTTGACGAGATCCCCGACCTTTCGGGGTCTAACGAGCCGGCCATTTGGAAGGCGCTGGTGCCCGACGATGTTGAGCTGCGTGAGCGCCTGCGCGTGGAGTACAAGCAGGTCTACAGCCCTCACCACCCCGTTCCGTATGCCGAGCTTCTCAACGAGCAGACGGAGCCGGTGATGCGTGAGCTGCATGAGCGCGGCGTGAAGTGTGCCATCGCGAGCTCGTCCTATCGCGAGCTGATCGACGAGCTTGTGGAGATTGCCGGCATCGCCGACGTGCTGGACTACACCATCAGCGGTCACGAGTGCAGTGCGTTTAAGCCCGACCCCGAGATCTACCAGCGTGCCATGGAGGCGCTGGGGGTGGAGCCTTCCGAGTGCCTGGTTATCGAGGATTCGCCTCTGGGCATCGAGGCTGGCAAGCGCTCTGGCGCCCGCGTCCTGGCGCTGCGTCCGCACGAGGGCGTCAACCTGGACCAGTCTGCCGCCGACGTTGTCATTGACAATCTGTGTGACATCCTACCTGCCATTTAGGGACAGGTTTATTTTGGCAGGTTTTATCTGGGCAAATGCCGAATTCGCCGTGAAGGGATCGCTCTCTTCACGGCGTTTTTCTTTTGAGCGGCCTCACGGTCCTTCTGATGGTTGTCGAGAGAGGGTGAATTGAGGCGCCCCCGCACGCTCCATGCTACAATCGCGGGCATGCCCCACAACTATATCTGCCTTCGAAAGGAGCCTGCGTGGCGGATGCCATCGATCAGCTCACAGACCGCGTGCTCGTACTCGGCCGCCTCACCATCGTCCGCCGTGCCATTACTGCCGTGGCAGTCACGGTCTCTGCCGTTCT
Organism: Collinsella sp. HCP28S3_G2; assembly: GCF_052065125.1. NCBI lineage: Bacteria > Bacillati > Actinomycetota > Coriobacteriia > Coriobacteriales > Coriobacteriaceae > Collinsella > Collinsella sp. HCP28S3_G2. Next base: position 6,413 of record NZ_JBQHUO010000003.1, on the reverse strand, counting down.
CCAGACATTCCTGATCCAGGCGTTCATTTGGCCCGCTGACCTGCTTCCGAGCGGTCTTACCGGCGTCGCGGTCCTTCTCGATCGCGTTACCTCGCTAGGCGGCGTTCACATCGACATCTCGCTCGGTATGCTCGCACTCAACATCCCCGTGGCGCTCCTATGCTGGAACGGCATTAGCAAGCGCTTCGTCATCTTCTCGATGATGCAGGTCGTGCTCTCGTCGCTGTTCCTCAACGTCTTTCACTTCGCTCCATTTTTGGGCGACAAGATCATGCTCATCATTTTTGGCGGCGTGGTCTCGGGCCTGGGTGCTGCCATCGCGCTTAAGTCCGGCGCATCCACCGGCGGCACCGACTTTATTGCGCTGTGGGTCTCCAACCACACAGGCAAGACCATCTGGGGCGTCATCTTTGGCTTTAACTGCTTTATCCTGGCAATCTTTGGTTTTATGTTTGGCTGGGACAAAGCGGCGTATTCCATTGTGTTTCAGTTTATTTCGACCAAGACCATCGACAGTTTCTATCGTCGCTACGATCGTGTGACGCTGCAGATCACGACGCGTAAGGCAGACGAGGTCATGACTGCCTACGTAAACCATTTTCAGCACGGCATTAGCTGCGCCGAGGTCGTCGGCGGATACAGCCGCGAGAAGATGTACCTGCTGCATACCGTTGTCTCGACCTACGAGAGCCAGGACATTATCAGGCTGGTATGCGAGGTTGATCCCGGCGCCGTGATCAACGTGTTCCACACGCTCAACTTTGTGGGCGGTTGGTGGGGCGGTCATGTCGACGAACCCATGCCCACGGCCGTTCCCGATCCCGACAAGCCCGCACGCATGGCCAGCAGGCAGGTGCGCCTCAGCGAACAGGACAGCTTGCAGCAGGACGACGGCAAGTAAGGTATTTGGCATTTTGCCGGCTCTGCTCAATCCTGTCCCTTTTTGGTAGGGAGGGTGTATCGTTTTATCGTTATGAGGTAACATAAAACTAGACGTTATATACGTATTTGTTATTCCGATATTTCGATAAGAGTGATTAGATATGCCTGCACCCAAAAATGCGCCGCTGTACCAGCAGATTTACGACGAAATCAAGGATTCGATCGAGAAAGGTGTTTATGCACCCAAGGAGCGTATCCCGTCCGAGCTTGAGCTTGCCGAGCAGTACGAGGTGAGCCGTATTACGGTGCGCCGCGCCGTCGAGGAGCTATGTTCCGATGGCTATCTGGTTAAACAGCAAGGCCGTGGCACGTTTGTCTCCACGCCGCACATCAACCGCCAGTTTCATGCCTCGATGCTGCAGACGTTTACCGCGCTGTGTGCCGACAATGGCATGAAGGCCGGCGCGCATGTGATCGATCGCCAGATCGTTCCGGCGCGCCAAAACGAGATGGAGTTCTTTGGCCTGCAGAAGGATGCGCTGCTGCTGCATATCAAGCGCGTGCGTACGGCCGACGGCGAGCCTATCTTTGAGGAGAACATCTTTGTGCCCTTTGACGCCTACCGTGAGCTGTTGACGGCCGATCTTGAGGACAAGTCGATTTTTGCCGAGGTCGAGCGTGTTGGTGGAACGCCGATTGCCTCGGTTGGCTACCGCACGGTCGAGGCCGTTCGCGCCAATGCCGAACAGGCGGCCGAGCTGGGCATCGCTCCGCACGATCCGCTGCTCAACCTGCGTGCCGGCTTTACCGGTCCCAACGGCGAGTCGGTTTTGCTCGGCAAGCAGTATTACGTGGGTAGCCGCTACGTCATGGTCATATAAGTTACGCGGTTTTACCAAACCGCGTAACGGCTCGACGCTACGCCTTTGGTTCCGCCGTTCTAACGAACGGCGGACCGGTCGACGCTGCAAACGCCCCTAAGCGGCAATCTGACGTTCAATCGTCGGTCGCGTACCGAAGTACGCTTCCCTCCTCTTTCACGTCACCTTGCTCGCTTAGGGGCGTTTTCGCTGACTTATGCTCAACCAGCGACGTTTCCGCGCTTGTCAAGAATGTCCCCAATGACTACCCGCAGAATGAGCGTGGATAATCTCCCGTTTTTTGCTTGGTGACGGGCTCAAAGTGGGAGATTATCCACGCTCGTTCCCATCGGATTACATTGCCCGTGGCCGGCAGCCGTGCGGCACCGGTCCGCGTGGCGGCGTATAATCGGCGGCAGATGACTTGGACGTTAGGAAACCATGACCGATAGCATGCAGCAGATGGCGCTCGATACGCTCGGCGCCTATTTTGGCTACACCTCGTTTCGCCCGGGGCAGGACCGCATGGTCGATGCGATCCTTGCCGGCCGCGATGCGTTGGGCGTTATGCCCACGGGCGCCGGCAAGTCCATTTGCTACCAGGTGCCCGCGCTCATGCTGCCCGGTATCACCTTTGTGGTGAGTCCGCTGCTGTCGCTTATGGAGGATCAGACCCGTGCATTGCTCGCGGCGGGTGCGCGACCCAGCTATCTCAACTCCAGTCTTACTCCGGCCCAGCAAAACACCGTGCTCAAGCGGGCGCGCGAGGGCCGCTACCAGCTTATGTACGTGGCGCCCGAGCGTCTGCTCGAGCCGCGCTTTTTAGCTTTTGCGCGGGAGGCCGCCGCCGGCATTGGCGTGCCGCTCGTGGCCATTGACGAGGCCCACTGCGTAAGCCAGTGGGGCCAGGATTTCCGTCCCGCCTACCTGCAGATTCGCGAGTTCATCGATTCCCTGCCGCAGCGCCCCATCGTGGCGGCCTTTACCGCTACGGCGACCGAGCGCGTGCGTGCGGACATTCAGCAGATGCTCGGCCTGCAAAACCCCGCGACGGTGGTGACGGGCTTCGATCGCAAGAACCTCTACTTTGGCTGCGAGGAGATGGGCGACAAGGCCAAGGCCGCGTGGGTGCGCGACTATGTGATCGCACATTCGAGTGAAAGCGGCATCGTGTATTGCTCGACTCGCAAGACCGTCGATGCGCTGGCAAGCGAGCTTGCCGAGGCGCTGGGCTCCAGCGGCATTCGCGTTGGCCGCTACCATGCCGGCATGGGCAACGACGCCCGCCGGCAAAGCCAGCGCGCCTTTATCGACGACGATATCCAGGTAATGGTTGCCACCAACGCCTTTGGCATGGGTATCGACAAGCCCAACGTGCGTTACGTGATTCACAACAACGTGCCCGAGAGCATCGAGGCGTACTACCAGGAGGCGGGCCGCGCCGGCCGCGATGGCGATCCAGCCAGCTGCCATTTGCTGTGGAACGGCAATGATTTTCGCATGCGTCGCTTTTTGATCGATCGCGGCGATGCTGCCGACGAGGCGCTCGATGACGAGCAACGCGCGTGGGCGCTCCAGAATCGATACCGCCTGCTCAGCCAGATGGAGGGCTACTGCAATACCACCGGCTGCCTGCGCGAATACATGCTGCGCTACTTTGGCGACGAGGCTGCGGCCGAGCATACCGACGCGGCCGGTGCTAGCGGTGCCGCCACGGACGACGCCGAGGGCTGCGGCAACTGCAGCAACTGCCTCACGCAGTTCGAGGTCGAGGACGTCACCGATATGGCCCGCGCTGCCGTGCGCTATGTGGCTACGCGTCCCATGCGTTTTGGCAAGTCGCTGATCGCCGACGTGCTCCACGGCGGCAACACCGAGCGCATTCGCCAGATGCATCTGGACGAGGACCGCGGCTACGGTGAGCTGTCGAGCGAATCGGTCGGGCGCATCAAGGATATCATCGGGCAGCTGTGCGGCCGCGGCTATTTGGCAACCTCACAGGGACAGTACCCGGTCGTTGGGCTGGGCCCGCGTGCCGGCGAGGTCGAGGACGAGGCGTTTGCCTTTACCGTTAAGCGTCGTGCATCCAAGCGCAAGGCCTCGGCCCGCGCTCGCCGTGCGGTGGATCTGCTGCGCGAGGAGGCCGAGCTGGATCAGCGCCCGCGCGTGGGCGACGATGCCGAGCTGTTCGAGCGCTTGCGGGCACTCCGCAAGGAGATTTCGATCGAGCTGGAGATGGCGCCGTACATGGTCTTCTCCGATAAGGCCCTGCGCGGTCTGTGCCGCCTGCGCCCTCAGACGCGCGACGAGCTTATCCGGGTCAACGGCATTGGTGAGAAAAAAGCCGACGCCTTTGGCGAGCAGTTTATGGCGGCGATTGAAGAGTTTGAATCCGAGCATGCACGGGATGGAGCGTAACGATGGTAGCCGATAGCAAGACCGACCGTACTGACGTGTCCGCCGTGCCGCTGTACCAGCAGGTTATGGACGACCTAAAGGGCGAGATCGCGCGCGGCGTGTACGCTGCCGGCTCGCGCATTCCTTCCGAGATGGAGCTCGCGAAGTCCTACGGCGTGGGGCGCATTACCGTGCGTCGCGCCATTGAGGAGTTGTCGCGCGCGGGATATCTCAACCGTCAGCAGGGGAGGGGCACGTTTGTGTGTGCGCCCAAGCTCAAGCGCAAGATTGTCCAGAAAGGCGACGTCCAGAGTTTTACCGAGGCCTGCGCTGCCAACGACATGGCGGCCGGAGCGCGCCTGGTGTCGCGCACGGTGGTTGCGGCGACGCGCGAGGACGCGGCGTTTTTTGGCGTGGAACCCGGCTGCGAGCTCATCGTGGTCGAGCGCGTGCGCACGGCCGATGGCGTGCCCGTCATGCTCGAGAACAACGCCTTTGTGCTGGCCGACCATCCCTATCTGCAGCAGCTTGCCGACGAGGACCTCACCGACAATTCGATTTTTGCGCTCGTTGCCGTGCATTCGGGCCGCGCACCGCTCAAGTCCGATCCCTGTACCGTGGAGATCGCGCTCGCCGATGCTCAGACGGCCCCGCTGTTGGAGGTACCGGTCGGCGAGCCGCTCTTTTATATGGAGGCGTACTTTACCGATGCGGACGAGCGGCCCTTGCTGCTCGGGCGCCAAAAGATCGTGGGGTCGCGCTACGTGTTCGACATCTAACGTCCATAGATAGAACAATACAGAACAAGTTTGGTGAAATGAATTCACCTGCGACAGCTTGCGTGCTATAAATAGGACAACATAGAACGACCGCAGGTACGAGCTGTCGCCGCTCAAAGCCGCCACACAGGGAGGAATGTCACCGTGAACGCACACGATCTGGTTCAGGTAATTATCGAGCGCAAGGGTAAGATCGAGAATGTCTTTTGGATCGCCTGCGGCGGTTCGATGATTGACCTTATGCCGGCCAATGAGCTGCTCAAGCGCGAGGCAACCACGTTTACCTCGACGGTCTACACGGCGCGCGAGTTTTGCCTTATGGCCCCCAAGAGCCTAGGGCCGAAGTCACTCGTCATCGCCTGTAGCCACAGCGGTAACACACAAGAGGTCGTCGACGGCTGCGAGATGGCGCTGGCCGCCGGTGCCGAGGTCGTGACTATGACTGACTACGCGGGCTCCAAGATCGATAACGGCAAGTGGACCACCTGGGTTTACCCGTGGGGCAAGGGCGAGTCGCAGGCCGAAGTTCCGCAGGGCATCGGCGCTCTGATCGCCGCCGAGCTGCTCGACCAGCAGGAGGGCTACGAGGCGCTCGCCGACATGTACGCCGGCCTTAAGCAGATGGACGCACTGCTGCCCGCTGCCCGCGAGAAGGTCAACGCCGAGCTGGGCGATCGCTTTGCCGAGCTCTGCCAGCAGCACAAGTTCTTCTATATCCTGGGCTCCGGCCCCAACTTTAGCCAGACCTACGCCATGGCCATCTGCTCGCTCATGGAGATGCAGTGGCAGCACTGCTGCTACATCCACTCCGGCGAGTATTTCCACGGTCCCTTCGAGGCTACCGAGCCCGGCGTGTTCTACTTTGTGCAGCTTGGCGCTGGTGAGTGCCGCCCCATGGAGGAGCGCGCACTGGCATTTCTCAACACGCACACCGATACAGTTATGGTGCTCGATGCGCTTGAGTACGGCGTGGGCGAGGTGCCTGCCAGCGTGCGTTCGTACCTGGAGCCGATCTTCTTCTATGCGATGAGCTGTGAGCTGCGCGCCGCCCGCGGCAAGGTATTTGACCACAGTCCCGAGGTTCGCCGCTACATGGGCGTCGAGCAGTACTAGGTAACGGGGAACGCGATTTTTCATGACGGGGCCTTCGCCAAGCGCGGGCCCCGTTTGCGTTACGGTGCCCCTTTCTGTTTGTCGAAAACGAAGTCAAATACTTTTCCCGAGAAGTGAACGACCTATTTTGGACCCCCGAAGCATCGACATTTTTTGACGCCAAAACAGCAGGAAAATCTTAATGAAACTGCAGGAAATGGTCTCCACAAAGTGTCGATGCTTCGGGGGCTCGTTTTTGCTCGTTCACTTTTCGGGAAAAGTATTAGACCTAAATCTGCAAGCGTGTCGCGTGAGTCAAAAAGCGGGGGGCGGCGGGGGGGGTTGGGGGGGGGGCGCGGTTTATTTTTTTTGCTTTTTTTTGTTTTTTGATTAAAACCCGGGC